>JASHUO010000319.1 GCA_030039975.1 Alphaproteobacteria bacterium | reverse complement strand
GATGATGACGGCGCTGGTGACCATCACCGCCGGCACGGCAACGAGCAGGCCGCCGAGCGAGAGCAGGCCGGCGAGCGCCGCGATGATGACGGGCGCCTTGCGGGCGGCGAGCCGGCGCGCCAGCAGCAGCAGGACGAAAGAGGCCGGCACCTGGCCGGAATTGAGCGCCGTGAGACAAGCATTGACCAGCGCCGGCTGGCCGGTGGCGTGGAGATAGTCGGGAATGAAGGCGTTGGTGGCGAAGTAGAGCGCCGAGCCGCCACCTTGCACCAATCCCAATTGCCAAGTGCGCGGGTCGCGCCAATCCGGCCACCATTTGAGCCGCGGCGCCGCCGCGTGTGGCGCCGCATGGGGCGTGCCGAGCATCAGCAGCAGCGCCGTCGCCAGCACCGGCACGCCCCAGAACGCGAAGCTCCATTCCCAGCTGCCGCCGACCAGCGGCAGCACCAGCGGAATGGTGAGGCCGGCGCCGAGCACCTCGCCGACCAGCAGGCCGTTGGCATAGACCGCGGTGGCGAGCGCCGCGCGGCTCTGGAGCCAGTGGCTCACCAGCGCCGGCAGCGCCGGCTGCATGGTGGCAACGCCGGCGCCCATGACGAAGGTCATGGCGAAGAGCATCGGCGCCGAGGCGCCGAGGCCGCGCGCCGCCGAGGCGAAAGCGACGGTGACGAGCCCGGCGATCAAGGCGCGGCGGGCGCCCAGCCGCGCGATGAGCAGCGAGCCCGGCACGGCGACGAGAGCGAAGAGCAGCACCGGCAGGCCGGTGAGCGCCGCGACGGAGGTCTCGTCGAGGCCGAGGTCGCGATGGATCAGCGGCAGCACCGGCGGCACGGCAAGAATGGTGAGGCGCAGATCGATGCCGGCGAGCCACAGCAGAAAAAACCGCCAGCCTGCGGCGGTGCCTGCCGCCGCGCCATCGCCCCGTGCCATTGCTCTCGCGCCCGATTTCCTTGCCCTGGCCGCATCCTGCCACGGCGGACGCGACGGCAGAAGCGGCCCCGGAAATGCGACGGCGCCCGCGGGCTCTGCCGCGGGCGCCGTGCGCCAGCTCGTGGAGGAAGCGAGCCGGCTCAGTCGAGCGCGCTGGCGCGCTGCGCGTGGTGCATATGCACCGCGAGGCAGCGATGGAAGGTGCTGGGTGCCTTACGTTGGAAGAGGCGGCTAAGCGGGCGCCGCGCCGGCTGCGCGGCCTGCGGTGCAGCAGCGGGGGCTGCCGCGGCGCGGCCGAGGTGACGCGATTTCAGCGCGTCGCTGATCGTTTTGGCATAGCTCGGGATCGTGAGTTCCATGACAAGAACCTCCTTCGGGCTTGTTGTTGCCATTAACAGAGCGTTAACTCGCGACCGAAGCCAAGGCCTTTAATGTAAAATATCGCGAGAATTTTATTGAATATCCGAAACGATTGTTGGTGCTTACTCTAAGTGCATAGAATTGTAGAGTTTTTTGGTGATCAATTATTAACCTTATTATGTGGAGAACTATATATTGAGGTGGCTGATATTCGAAGACTGCATGACGGCGGGTCCGGCCCCGCGCGTGCCGCGGCCGGCGGCCGCTTTACCTGCGCGGGCGGTCGGTGTAGGAGCGCCACAGCCCAAAACTCGAGGGAGCGAAGCGATGACCATCTCTCCAGAGGCGCTGAAGCGCCACGGCCGGCCGCGCGGGCTGCCCTTCCGCATCAACAAGATCGGCCATGTCGTGCTGAATGTGAGCGAGCTCGAGCGGTCGGTGCGCTTCTATACGGAGGTGCTCGGTTTCCACATCTCCGACGTCTATCCCGATGCGATGATGCCGGGCGGGATGGTGTTCCTGCGCTGCAATGCGGATCACCACGGTGTCGCGCTGGTCGGTGCGCTCGACGGCGCCTCGCGCAGCGCCGAACTCCATCACATGGCCTTCGAGGTCTCGAGCCTCGACGAAGTGCTGCGGGCGCGCGAACATCTGCGCCGGCACGGCGTTGCCATCGATTTCGAGGGGCGCCGCCGCGCCGGCTGCCAGATCGCGATCGAGTTCCGCGATCCCGATGGGCATCGTCTCGAGATCTATTGGGGGCTCGACCAGATCGGCAGCGACGGCATCGTCCGGCCGGCGGCGGAATGGCAGGGCGCGCCGTCGCTCAAAGCCGCCATCGGCAATCCGGTGCGCGGCCAGGATACGAGCCTTGCCGACCCGACGCTGATCGAGAAATAACGGCGCTAGGAACCGCGCCCGGCGCCGTCGAGCGCGCTGCGGATGGAAGCGAGCAGCACATCATCCGAAACCGGCTTCTCGAGAAACGCGCTGACGCCGAGCTGAACCGCGCGCGCCCGGATCGCGGCATCGGCGCGCCCCGTCAACAGGATCACCGGCAGGTCGAGCTTGGCGCCGTCGGTCGAGCTCAGAAAATCGAGCCCGGTCGAGCCGGGGAGATGCTGGTCGAGAATCAGGCAGGCATCGCCGCCGCCGGTGCGATAGCCGCGGGCGAATTCGGCAGTCGAGGCATAGTCCTGCACCGCCATGCCATAAGCTTCGAGGAGGAGCCTCAGCGAGTCCCTCACTGCTTCGTCATCATCGATGATGAAGACGCGCTCTGACGCCACAGCGCTCCATCCTTGTTCATTCTTCGACCTAGTACTCTAGGCTCTGGCTGTGGCCGGCCGACATAAGGACAAACACTTATACGCGAGTTCCGGGGCAGCGACGGCCTCCCCCAGCCAGCGTCGCCTCGATCCGCGTAAGCTGCAGCAGGACTTCATCGGGGTGCTCGACCCAGCCGAAGCTGTCCTTGAGGCGGCCGAGGCCGAGGTTGAGGGCGAAGACCGACAACAGGACGAGCGCCACCGCGCCAGCGGCGGCGAAGAGCGCAAGGAGCGGCCGCTTCCTGCTCGGCGGCGTGCGGCGGTCGCTCGCGATATCGGGGCGCTCCACCATCGAAGCGGGATCCTGCCAGCCACTCCTATCACGGGCCGGCCCGCTCGGCCATCGGCGGCAGCTGTCTGAAAAATCTCTTGACGTATTATCATAACTGATAAATAGTCAGTTCCGGGAGGAAGACGCATATGGCGACAATGGCGCAGCGGGCGGCGATGCCCTCGGCGCGGACGGAGCGGCGCAAGGCGGAGAGCCGGCAGAGGCTGCTCGACGCCGCACGCCAGCTCTTCATCGAGCGCGGCTACCATGCGACGCGCCCCCAGGATATCGCCCGTGCCGCCGATGTCGGCTACGGCACCTTCTATCTGCACTTTGCCGACAAGCGCGAATGCTTCCTCGCCTTCGCCGAAGCGGCGCGCACCGAGCTCGAAAGCGTGGTGAGTGCGCAGCTGGCCGGCGTCGAGGGCGTCGAGCCGCAGCTGCGCGTGCTGCTCGACGCGCTGATCGACTACGCCGAAAGCAATCCCGGCGTGCTCAAGGCGGCGATGACCGATGTCTCGGTGATCGCCAGCGAAGGCGAGGTGGGGGCTTCGCTGGTCGAGCGCTGGGCGGAGCAATGGGCGGGGCAAATCCGTGCCGGGGCACGGGTCGGTGCCATCCACGCCGATTATGACCCCGAGGTCGCGGGCCACGCCATTGTCGGCTTGATCCGCGGCGCCGCCGCTTGCGGGCGGCAGCGCCGGGCCGCCCTCATCGACACGGTGGCGCGCTTCCTGACGCGCGCGCTGGTGCCGGAAGGCGCGGAGGAAACCGCGAAGCATCACAAATTCATCAAGGGAAAGGCAGACCCATGAGCACGCTCGTCTACAGCGAAGCCGAGCTTCTTGCCGAACATCCCTATGCCCGGCCGCAGATCGAGGCCGGTTATCGCCTGCATGGCGGCTTCGATGCCACCGGGACCTATCTTTCGCCGCGCACCTTGCGGCGCTGGCCGGCGGTCACGGCATGGCAGGCGGCGCTCGAAGCGCGCGGCTTCCAACTGATCGACGCGTCGACGAAGCTCTTGAGCCGCGGCAATTATCCGAGCTTCGAACAGCAGAAGCTGCTGCTCAATCTCGGCCTCGGGCAGACGCTGTGGAATTCGCTCACCATCACCGGCATCATCGAAGCGCGCGGCCGGCGTCTTATCGAGTTTCCAGCGCCGGATTTCCAGACGATCGTCGAGGAAGACATCGCCGGCACGGCGACGAAGCATCTCGGCCGCGGGCTCATGAAGGCGCACGGTCTCGACGAGGGCGGCGACCCGGAAAAAGGCGAGGGTGGCCACGACACCATGTGGTTCGCCGTGCGCGACCTGCTCTTCGGCAAGGATGCTTATCCGCTGCCGGCGGTGCCGGAAAGCCTCGCCCGGCCCGAGCTCGGCCGACTCATGCCGCAAATCCCGCCGGCGCATGAGCAGACGATTCTGCTGCTCATGAACGTGCTGATGATCGAGATCCGCGCCGAGGCATTCTTCGCCTTCTGCACGCGGCTGATGCGCGCGCCGGAGCTGTTCGCCGATCGGCGCGCCGAGGCCGAGCAGGCGGCGGTGCTGGTCGAGCGCATCCGTCAGGACGAGGCGATCCACGTCGCCTATCTCCAGACGGCCGTGTCCGAGCTGCGCAGCTTCACCTTTCATGGCGGGCGCGGTGCCAGCGTCGCCGGCAAAGCCTTCATCGATCCGGTATGGAACGGCATGGTGCAGTGGCATTCCGTGACCACGCTCGAGCACTCCCGCGCCCAGACGCGCGAGGCGATCGCAGCGCAGCTGCTGGCAGGGACGGACGGCGCGCAGCGGCTTTCCGCCTTCGACGCGCTCGCGCCGAAAGAGGCGGCGTGATGCGCAGTTTTGCCGGCAAGGGCGCCTTCGTCACCGGCGGCGCTAGCGGCATCGGGTTGGCGCTCGGTCGCGCCTTCGCCGCCGAGGGCATGAAAGTGATGCTCGCCGATATCGAGCAAGGCGCGCTCGACCAGGCGGTGGCGGCGCTGAGAGAGACGGGCGCCGAGGTGCGGGGCACCCTCTGCGATGTCTCCGACCGCGCCGCGGTCGAGCGCGCCGCGGCCCTGACCATCGCCGCTTTCGGCAAGGTGCATGTCCTCTGCAACAATGCCGGAGTCGGGGTTGGCGGCGCGCCCATCGACGAGACCGCACCGGCGGATTGGGAATGGGCGATCGGCGTCAATCTCATGGGCGTCATCCACGGCATCGCCGCCTTCCTGCCGAAAATCCGGGCGCATGGTGAGGGCGGCCATATCGTCAACACCGCATCGATGGCGGGGATGATGAGCGGGCCGATGATGGCACCCTACAATGTGACGAAGTTCGGCGTGGTGAGCCTCTCGGAATCGCTTGCCGCAGAGCTCAACGGCAGCGGCATCGGCGTTAGCGTCCTCTGCCCGGGGTGGGTCAACACGGCCATCGGCGAGAGTCAGCGCCATCGTCCCGCACGTCTCGGCCCGCCGCAGACGCCGACGCCGCTGGCGCTGGAGCGCCGGGCGCAGATCACGGCGCTGCTGCGCGCCGGGATAAGCCCCGACGAGGTGGCAGCGCGCGTGATGGCCGCGATCCGCGACGACGACCTCTACGTCTTCACTCATTCCGTCATGCGCGCCGCGCTCGAAGAGCGTTTCCGCCGCATCCGCGCCGCTTACGACAAGGCCGATGCCTTCAAGCCATAGGAGCCTCGGATGAAATTCGGCATCTTCTACGAGCACCAGATCCCGCGCCCTTGGCACGAGGGTGACGAGCACCGCATCTATCGCGAGGCGCTCGACCAGGTGGAGCTCGCCGATCGCCTTGGCATCGATCATGCCTGGGAGGTCGAGCACCATTTCCTTGAGGAGTATTCCCATTCCTCGGCGCCCGAGGTCTTCCTCGCCGCCTGCTCGCAGCGCACGAAACAGATTCGGCTCGGCCATGGCATCGTGCTGATGCCGCCCAACTACAATCATCCGGCGCGCGTCGCCGAACGCATCGCCGCGCTCGATCTCGTCTCCGACGGCCGCGTCGAGTTCGGCACCGGGGAATCGTCTTCGATCATGGAGCTGGGCGGCTTTCGCGTTCCGGTCGATGAGAAGCGACAGATGTGGGCCGAGGCGGTCGAGCAATGCCTCAACATGATGGTGATGAACCCCTATCCCGGCTTCGACGGCAAATATTTCTCGATGCCGTGCCGCAACGTCGTGCCCAAGCCGCTGCAGAAACCGCACCCGCCGGTCTGGGTCGCCTGCTCCAACCGCGAGACGATCAAGCTTGCCGCGCGGCTGGGCATCGGCGCGCTCACCTTCGCTTTCGTCGATCCGGCCGAGGCGAAGCAATGGGTCGACGACTACTATCGCATCTTCAAGGAGGAGTGCGTGCCGATCGGGCATGCGGTCAATCCCAATGTCGCCATGGTGACGGGCTTCTCCGTGCATCCCGATCGCGACGAGGCGGCGCGGCGCGGCGAGGACGGCTTCCGCTTCTTCGGCTACGCGCTGGCGCACCACTATATCTTCGGCGAGCACAAGCCGGGCCGCACCGACATCTGGGCGAATTTCGAGAAGGCACGCCCGGTGCTGCCGCCCGCCGGCGCCAATCGCGGCATCGGCACGCCGGCGGATTTGCGCCAGCACCTCGCCGCCTTCGAGGCCTCGGGCGTCGATCAGGTCGCCTTCATCCAGCAGGGCGGGCGCAACCGGCATGAG
Organism: Alphaproteobacteria bacterium; assembly: GCA_030039975.1. Taxonomy (GTDB): domain Bacteria; phylum Pseudomonadota; class Alphaproteobacteria; order ATCC43930; family CGMCC-115725; genus DAHUYF01. Next base: position 1,724 of record JASHUO010000319.1, on the reverse strand, counting down.
CATATCTGCCAATCGCTCGAACTCTTCGCCGCCGAGGTCATGCCGGAATTCAAGGAGCGCGAAGCGGCGCGGCAGCGCGCCAAGGCCGAAGCGCTCGCGCCCTATGTCGAGCAGGCGATGGCGCGCAAGCGCGTCATGCCGCCGCTTGCCGACAACGAGATTCCGAGCTTCGTCGCCCTCGGCCGGCAGATCGCCGAGCAGGGCAAGGAGACGGAGCAGCAGCGGCGGAACCGCGCCAAATGGTCGGCGACCTCGCAAGTGCCGCTGAGCGATCCGCTGAAAGGCAAGGCGCCGGCGGCCGAATAACCGATCGGCCGCTCCGGCGCGCCGTCATCGTCGAGCCGCGGCCGGTGTCGTGAGCGCCGGCAGCGGCGGCGCGCGGTTGACGAGGAAAATGCCGATGGCGACCAGCACGAGTGCCGCCGCGAGTGCCCAGCTCACGGGTTCGCCGAGCAGCACAGCGCCGGCCATCAACCCGAAGATCGGAGTGAGGAAGGCGAACGAGGAAAGCCGTCCCGCCGGGTAGCGCGAGATCAGCCAGAACCAGGCGAGATAGCTGGCAAAGGCGACGACGACGATCTGATAGGCGAGCATGCCGAGGACGAGGGGCGTCGGCGCGACGAGGCCGGGCTCGCCCAGCGCCCAGGACAGCGCCGGCAGGAAGATGGCGGAGACGCCGAGCTGGTAGAGCAGCGTCTTGTGCGGCGGCAGCTGCGCCAGCCGGGTTGCCTTCACGATCACCGTCGTCGCGCCCCAGAGCAAAGCGGCAATGAAGGCCATGCCGTCGCCCAGCAACTCACGGTAGGTGGGAGCGCGCAGCGCATCGCTGAAAGCGAGCGCGACGCCGGCGAAGGCGGCGGCAAGCCCGAGGACCTGCTGCGACCGGAGCCGCTCGCCGGGGACGACGAAATGTGCGCCCACGGCAACGGTGAAGGGCGCGGTGTAGAGAAAGAGCACCGCCCGCGAGGCGCTGGTGAAGACCAGGCTGCCATAGAGAAAGACGAACTCGCCGCCGAACAGCAGCCCGATGAGGATGCCGAGGCCAAGACTGCCATCGCGCGCGAATAGCCGCACGCCGCGATGCGCCGACCATGCCGACACCAGCGCTGCTGAGCCGAGCGAGCGCAGGCCGGCTTGCAGGATCGGCGAGATCCCGGCATTGGCGAGCTTGATCGCCACTTGGTTTAGGCCCCAGCAGGCGCTGAGCAGCACCATCAGGAGCACGGCGGCGGCATCGAGGTGCTGGCGGCGGTCGGACATCGGGCGCGGAGGGTCGCCCGCCTGTCCGCGAAGCGCAACCGGTTTCGGTTTCGCGCCCTCAATCGGCCTTGCGGTGCACGAAAGAGGTTGGAAAGGCTCCGCCGCGGGCACGGGTCTCGCTCCCTGGCGGGATCGGTGGGCGCGAAATCGGCCTGGTTCAAGGTCGGCCGGGCTCGGCCTTGGGGCCGAGCGTCACGTAGGGCGCTTTGGCGGCGGGGTCGACGATGAGCTTCGTCCACATGCCGGCTTGGCCGTGGCCCGGCACGCCGCACAGGAAATCGTAATCGCCGGCCGTCGTCGCTGTGAAGGTCAACGTGTCGGTTCTGGGTGAGGGGATGCCCTGGTCGGGATTGTCGGTATAGGCCCGCGGGATCGCAACGTCTTCGACACCGGCATGATCGGGAAAGTGGCCCGGAGGAAAGGACTTTGTCACCACCAGGCTATGCGGCAGCATGGCGTCGTTG
>JASHUO010000029.1 GCA_030039975.1 Alphaproteobacteria bacterium | reverse complement strand
CCACCGACCGCTCGATCAACATCGGATGGCAGAAAGGCGGCAGCCTCGCGGTGATCAAGGCCCGCGGCGCGCTCCAGCAAGCGCTGGCGTCGAAGGGCGTGAGCATCTCGTGGCTGGAGTTCCCGGCCGGTCCGCAGATGCTCGAAGCGCTCAACGTCGGCAGCATCGATTTGGGCATGGTGGGCGAAACGCCGCCGATCTTCGCCCAGGCCGCCGGTGCCGACCTCCTCTATGTCGGCAATGATCCACCCGCGCCGCGCGCAGAGGCGCTGCTGGTGCCCAAGGGCTCCGTCATCCAGCATGTGGCGGACCTTAGAGGCAAGCGGGTCGCGCTCAACAGAGGGTCGAACGTCCATTACCTTCTGGTGCAGCTGCTGCAGAAGGCCGGGCTTGCCTATCACGACATAGAGGCGGTCTATCTGGTGCCGGCGGATGCCCGCGCCGCTTTCGAGAGCGGTGCAATCGACGCGTGGGTGATCTGGGATCCTTATGCCGCCGCCGCCGAGGCTCAACTCGGCGCGCGTATTCTCGCCGACGGCACCGGAACCGCCAACAATTACATCTTCTATATCGCGTCTCGCCGATATGCAGAACAGCATCCCGGCGTCCTGCAGCTGCTCCTGCACGAGATCAATACCGATGAGCATTGGATCGCCGGCCACCTGCAGGAGGCGGCCGCGATCATCGCGCCGCAGATCGGCGTCTCCCGGGACGTCGCCGCGCTGGCGTTATCACGCTACGCCTATGGCGTGGCGCCGCTGACCGACCAGGTCGTGCGTCAGCAGCAGCAGATCGCCGACACTTTCTACGAGCTCAAGCTCGTGCCCAGGCATGTCGAGGTAGCCGCCGCGGTCTGGCGTTCGCCGAAGCCGGCCGAGCGGAGCTGAGCGCCGACCCCAAGACGGCAAAACCCGAACTCTGCAGCCGAGAGGAACAGTCCCATGTCCGGACTACACATCGTCGACACCACCGCTTTATCCTTGGAGATCGAGCCTTACACGCCGAACATCGGCGCCTTCATCCATGATATCGACTTGGCGCGTGTTGGGCCGCATGACGCGCTCGCGTCCGAGCTGCACGCGGCGCTCGCTCAGTATCAGGTTCTGTTTTTCCGCGACCAGCGGCTTACGCCCGAACAGCAGGTGAGCGTGGCTCGCATCTTCGGCGATCCCGACAAGGCCAAAGCCTTCTTTCCCAGGCTCGCGGGACAAGACCTCGTCGAAGTGATCGAATCGAAGCCGGGCGGGCATCGATACGGCACCGATCAGTGGCACACCGACATCACCTTCTCCGCCAACCCGCCGACCGGAACCGTGCTTTACGCGCGCGAGGTGCCGGCGTTGGGCGGTGACACGCTGTGGACCAGCGCCACGCGCGTCTATGACGCTTTGCCGCCCGCCTTGCGCGACCATCTCGAAGAGCTCCAGGCGGTGCATTCGTTCGAGCACAGCGGCTGGCCGCGCTTCTTCCTCGCGCAGCGCGGCGGCGAGACGCTCTATCGCCAGGCGCGCGCCGACAATCTGCCGGTCGTGCATCCCGTGATCCGCGTCCATCCCGTGACCGGACGCAAGCTCGTCTACGTCAACCCCAATTTCACCGACCGCATCCTCGGGCTGACGCGGGCGGCGAGCGATGCGCTGCTCGGCCTCCTCTTCGGCTATTTTCAGCGGCCGGATTTCCAGGCGCGGCTGCGCTGGGAGAAAGACACGGTAGCGATCTGGGACAATCGCGCCACCCAGCATTACGCGGTCAACGATTTCCAGCCGGCGCGGCGTCTCATGCACCGCGTCACCTTTGGCGAAGACCGGGCCTTCGCGTGATGGAGCCTCCGCATCGTCCGGCACAGGCAGGCAGGAGCGCGATCCCGGGCGCTCGCCATTTCCATTGGTGGCGCGACGGCAGGGTCGTACCATGGCTGGTGCCGGCGGCGCTGCTGTTGGCATGGGAGGCTTCGGTCGACACCGGATGGCTCTCGACTCGGGTGCTGCCTTCGCCATCTCAGGTGGTCATCGCGGGCGTGGCGCTCGCCAGAAGCGGCGAGCTGCTGGATGATGTCGCGATCAGCACGATGCGCGCAGCCGCGGGGTTCCTGATCGGCGGCGGCATCGGCTTGGCACTGGGGTTACTCAACGGGCTTTTTCCGTTCTCTTCGCGCCTCCTCGACAGCACGCTGCAGATGATCCGCAACGTGCCTCATCTGGCGCTCATACCACTGGTGATCCTGTGGTTCGGCATCGATGAGGAAGCGAAGCTCTTTTTGGTCGCTCTCGGCGTGTTTTTCCCAATCTATCTCAACACCTATCACGGCGTGCGGACGGTCGATGCCGGGCTTGCGGAGATGGGGCGGGTCTATGGCCTCAGCGGTGTCGGCTTGTTCCGCGAAATCGTCTTGCCCGGGGCGTTGCCGTCGATCCTCGTCGGCCTGCGCTACGCGCTCGGCATCACCTGGCTCACCCTCATCGTCGCCGAGACTGTCTCGGCCTCTTCGGGCATCGGCTATATGACCATGAACGCACGCGAGTTCCTGCAGACCGATGTCGTCGTGCTCGGCATCATCATCTATGCGGCTCTGGGCAAGCTCGCCGACAGTTCGACCCGACTCTTGGAGCGGCGCTGGCTCGCTTGGCACCCCGCCTTCCAGCGTGGAGCTCCCTGATGGCACCAAACCAGATGAGCGATCGCGGCTTCTTCCGTGCCTTCGACGCCGCAGCCGAGAGCTGGGTTGAGACGAGACATGCGCCGGTGCCGGCGAGCCGAACCGGGCTCGAGGTCAGGCTCGACGGTATCGGCAAGAGCTTCGGCGCGCACAACGTACTGCATGC
>JASHUO010000318.1 GCA_030039975.1 Alphaproteobacteria bacterium | reverse complement strand
GAAAGTCGCGCGGTCGGTGACCACCCGGGCAAAGCCGATCTGCTGGCCGTTGCGATAGAGCCCATAGGCGAAGGAGTGCCGGATGGCGCGCGCGAGCACGGCCATCGGGATGCCCTTCGCCCAATGCGAGTTCGTCAGAAAGCGATGGATGACCGCGAGGTCGAGCCGCCCCTTGTCGGTATCGATCTCGTAGCGGGCTTGGCCCGCCTCTCGGCTCACGGGAAAAATGCTCTGCGCCATGACCGCCTCGGCAAGGGAGCAAGGTATCGTCCGGAGATCCCGACCGGCGGCCAAACGGCCGCCATGCCGGTGCGCAGCCCCTCGGGGCTGCTCAGCGGCTTCGTCGTCGCGCGATCCGGAGCACAGCGGTCATGGCCGGGGAAGATGTGTCGTCCCCGCCCGGTTGTCAATGAGAGAGACGCGCTTTTAGGGCAAGGCAGCGGCGCCCAGCTCACCCGACCTTCTCGATATCGAAGACGAGCGTCCCGGCGTCGTCGCGCGCGGCCAGCAGGCGATGGCCGGTGGTCTTGCAGAAATGCTCGAAATCCTTGGCGGCGCCGGGATCGGTGGCGATGACGCGCAGCACGCCGCCGGCCGGCAGCTCGCGCATCGCCTTCCGCGCCTTCAGCACCGGCAGCGGGCATTTGAGGCCCTTGGCGTCGAGGACGACCGGCGCGCTCATCCGCCGAACTTGTTGCTCTTGGGGAAGCCTTGCATGACACGGCCGCTGCCGGAGCGCTGGCCGAGCCAGCCGCGGAGATCGGTTTCCGTGCGCGTGCGCTCGCCGCTTTTCCAGCTGAGCCCCTCCGCCTTGGTGAAGACCTTGGCGTCCGACAACTCGCCGTCGTGGTAGCGCTGCAGGATGACGCCGCGGCCGCGCGCCATCTCCGGCACCTCGGCGAGCGGGAAGATCAGCAGCTTGCGGTTGGTGCCGACGACCGCGACCGAATCGCCCTCGGCCGGCGCCGCGACCCGCGCCACCGCGCCCTCGCCCGGCGTCAGCACCGCCTTGCCCGCGCGCGTCTGGCCGAGCACCTCGTCCGCCGGCACGACGAAGCCGCGCCCGTCGCTCGACGCCAGCAACAGCTTGGCGCCGGCGACGTAAGGCAGGATCGCCGCCACGTCATGCTCATTGCCGAGCTCGATCATCAGCCTGAGCGGCTCGCCATGGCCGCGGCCGCCGGGCAGCTTGTCGACGGGAAGGGTGTAGAAGCGGCCATTGGTGCCGAGGACCAGCAGCTTGTCCGTGGTCGAGGCCTGGACGACGAAGCGCCCCTCATCGCCCTCCTTGTATTTGATCTCGGCGAGGTTGAGGCCGTGGCCCTTGGCGGCGCGGATCCAACCCTTGGCCGAGCACAGCACGGTGACCGGCTCGCGCTCCACCAGCGCCTCGACCGGCACCTGAATCGCGGCGGGCGGCGTGCCGATCTCGGTGCGGCGCTTGCCCAGCGCGCCGCCGCCGAACTTCTTCCTCACATCCTCGAGCTCGGCGATGATCGACTTCCACTGCCGCTTCTCGTCCTCCAGCAGCGCCTCGAGCTCCTCTTGCTCCACGCCGAGGCTCTTCAGCTCCTTCTTGATCTCGATCTCCTCGAGCCGGCGCAACGAACGCAGCCGCATGTTGAGGATCGCCTCGGCCTGCACCTCGGTGAGGCGCCAGCGCTTCATCATCCGTTCCTTGGCGTCATCATGTTCGCGGATGATGCGTATCACCTCGTCGAGATTGAGGTAGACGATCATCTGCCCCTTCAGGATCTCGCTGCGGCGCGCGATCTCGGCGAGGCGGAAGCGCGTCGTGCGCTGCAGCACGACGCGGCGATGATCGAGGAAGGCCTGCAGCGCCTCCTTCAGATCCATGACGCGCGGCACGCCCTGCGCGTCGAGGACGTTGAGATTGAGGGGGACGCGGCTTTCGAGCTCGGTGGCGCGGAACAGCGACTCCATCAGCACCGCCGGATCGACATTGCGCGATTTGGGCTCGAACACGATGCGCACCGTGTCGGTCGATTCGTCGTGCACATCGGCGAGCAGCGGCAGCTTCCGCTCTTCGAGCAGCGCTGCGATCTTCTCGATGAGCCGCGATTTCGGAACCTGATACGGGATCTCGGTGACGACCACCTGATAGAGGCCGTGGCTCAGCGCCTCGCGCTCCCATTTGGCGCGCAGCCGGAAGCTGCCGCGCCCGGTTGCATAGGCCTGGCGGATCGCCTCCGGCGCCTCGACCAGAACACCGCCCGTGGGGAAGTCGGGGCCGGGCACACGCTCGACCAGTTCGTCGACCGTGCAGCGCTTGTGCTTCACGAGATGGACGAGCGCGTCGCAGAGCTCGCCCGCATTGTGCGGCGGGATGTTCGTCGCCATGCCGACCGCGATGCCGCTGGCGCCGTTGGCGAGCAGATTCGGGAAGCGCGACGGCAGTACGGCCGGCTCGCTGTTCTCGCCGTCATAGGTCGCGCGGAAATCGACGGCATCCTGGTCGATGCCGGCGAGCAGCGCCTCGGCGACCTCGGTGAGCCGGCTCTCGGTGTAGCGCATAGCCGCCGCGCTGTCGCCGTCGATATTGCCGAAATTGCCTTGCCCTTCGACCAGCGGGTAGCGCTGCGCGAAATCCTGCGCCAGCCGCACCAGCGTCTCGTAGACGGCATCATTGCCATGCGGATGAAACTTGCCGACGACGTCGCCGACGACGCGCGCGCATTTCTTGAAGCCCGATTTCGGATCGAGCTTCAGCTCGCGCATCGCATAGAGAACCCGGCGATGCACCGGTTTCAGCCCGTCGCGCACGTCGGGGAGCGAGCGGGCGGTGATGGTCGAGAGCGCATAGGAGAGATAGCGCTCGCCCAGCGCTTCGGCGAAATCCACATCGCGGATATCGCCGGCAACGGCAGTCTTGCTCATCGTGATCCGATCGAAAAGGTGGCGCGCGAGTCGCGTCGCCTAGGGATTCTGCGCACGCGCCATTGTAGCGAGGCGCTGCAGCAGGTCAACGAAACGCACGCGCGCCGGCGGCATCGCGCGGTCCTGCGGCTGAAAGACGCGCGCCTCGAGAAAGTAGCCGGTGAGCGCCACTCCATCGAGAACGTCATCCGGCGCAGGCGCGGTTTCCGGCGCCGGGGCCAGCAGAAAGCGCGGCAGGCGCAGCAGCTTCTCGCGATAGGGCGCACCCGCCGCCGCCGAGACCGCATGGCCCGATTTGGGCGAGACATAGACGAGATCGGCGGTGCTGCCGGTCGCGGCGCAGCGCGTGAGGTCGAGACCGAAGCCGAGCTCGGCGAGCAGCAGCATCTCCCATTCGACATAGCCGACGGCCCAGCCGCGATCGGCATCGAGCGAGTCGAGGAGCGCCGACAACCCAGCGAAGGCGCGCGGATGCGGCTCGCGCTCGGCGAGACTCGCTTCGGCGAGCGCGACGGCGGCCGAGAGGCAGGCGAGTCGCGCGGGATCGTCGATCACGCGCGCGGCGTGGCCGCGCAGCAGCTCGCCCGAGAGGAGGCCCAGATGCTCGGCAAGTCGCGCCTTCCACTGCGCCGAGACGCGGTTGCCGATCTGATAGACGGTGCTGAGCTTCCGCCCCTGCCCGCCACGCACCAGCCCGGCATGGCGGCCGTGCTCACGCGTCAGCAGATGGACGATGAGCGCGCCCTCGCCGTGGCGGCGCGCGGCCAGGACGATGCCCTCATCTTCCCACTGCATCTTCCTAACTCTCGAATTCGAGTCCCATCGCCTTGTAGCGTTCGCGGTCCTCGGTCCAGTCTTCGCTCACCCGCACGAACAGGAAAAGATGGACGCGGCGGCCGAGCATCCGCTCGAGCTCGCTGCGGGCGCGGGCGCCGATGTCCTTGATCTGCCGGCCGCCCTTGCCGAGCACGATCGCCTTCTGGCCGGGGCGCTGGATATGGATCACCTGGCTGATCTTGACGCTGCCATCCTCGCGCTCTTCCCAGCCTTCGGTCTCGACCAGCGTGGCGTAGGGCAGCTCCTGATGGAGCTGCAGGAACACCTGCTCGCGCGTCACTTCGGCAGCGATGAGCCGTTGCGGCAGATCGGTGAGCTGATCTTCGGGATAGAGCCAGGGACCCGGCGGCAGCGCCGCGGCGAGATGGCGGCGCAGATCATCGACGCCATCGCCGCTGAGCGCCGAGACCATGAAGACCGCATCGAACAATCCTTCACGGCGCAGCGCGTCGGTGAGCGGCAGCAAGCGCCGCGGCTCGACGAGATCGACCTTGTTGAGCACCAGCACCGCGCGCCTGCCCGCCGATTTGAGTCCGTCGAGGATGCGCCGCGTATCCTGGTCGACGCCGCGCGCGGCATCGACCAGCAGCACCACCAGATCGGCATCCTCCGCCCCGGCCCAGGCGGCGGCGACCATGGCGCGCTCGAGCCTCCGCTTCGGCGCGAAGATGCCCGGCGTGTCGATGAAGATGAGCTGCGCTTCGCCCGCGACGGTGATGCCGAGCACGCGCGCGCGCGTCGTCTGCACCTTGGGTGAGACGATCGAGACTTTGGCACCGATGAGCTGATTGAGCAGCGTCGACTTGCCGGCATTGGGGGCGCCGACCAGCGCCACATAGCCGCAGCGGCGAGGCGCCGCTTCGCTCATGTGCCGGCGCCGAGCGCGGCAAGAGCGGCGGCAGCGGCGGTGGCCTCGGCCGCGCGCTTGGAGGAGCCGCTGGCGGTGGCGGGCGGCAGACCCTCGACCGAGACGGTGACAGTGAAGGTGCGGCGATGGGCGGGGCCTTCGGTCGCCACCGTGCGATAGACCGGAAGGGCGCGGCCGCGCGCTTGCGCCCATTCCTGCAGCGCCGTTTTCGGGTCGCGCGGCGGCGCGCCGAGCTTGGTGAGGCGCTGCTCCCACCAGCGCTCGACGAAGCTGCGCGCGGCGGGAAGCCCGCCATCGAGGTAGAGCGCGGCGATCACCGCCTCGCAGACATCGGCAAGCACGCTCGGATTGGCCCGCGCGCCCGCCGACTCCTCGCCGGCGGAGAGCACGATATGAGCGCCGATGCCGATCTCCTTGGCGATGCTGGTCAAGGTCTCACGCCGCACCAGGCTGGTATGGCGGCGCGTCAGCGCGCCTTCGGCCTCGTCGGGAAAGCGGCGCCACAGCAGCTCGGCGATGATGAGGCCGAGAACGCGGTCGCCGAGGAATTCGAGCCGCTCATAGCCGCGCTTGCCCGGCCCACGGCGCGTCCGCGCGCTCGGATGGGTGAGCGCCTCGACCAGCAGATCCGGATGCTCGAAGCGGTGGCCGAGGGCGTCGGCGAGCGGTGCCGGAGCGGCGGCCGCGTCCTGCATCGTCAATGGATCGCCGTGAAGAGGCGGTCGTAGCGTATGGTGAAAGGCCAGTTCCACACCTCCCACCAGCGCGCATAGCCATTGGTGGAGAAGAAGATGAATTCGGCGCGGCCGACGAGATTTTCCCCCGGGACGTAGCCGACGCCGCTGCTGGGATCCCGGCTGTCCGCGGAATTGTCGCGGTTGTCGCCCATCATGAAATAGTGATCGGGCGGCACGATGAAAGGACAGGTGTTCTCCATGTCCGTGCTCACCTCGCTCGGATTGTCGCAGCGCGGTGGCGGCGTGGCGTAGTCGCGCGGCGCGAGCAGAATCGGGTGCTGCACCCCGTTCGGCAGGGTCTCGATGAATTGCTGCCGCAGCGCGCCCGTCTCGGGGTCGACATAACTTTCGGTGCGCGTGCGCTTGACCGCTACGCCGTTGATGTAGACCGTGCCTTCGATCACCTGGATCTTGTCACCGGGCAGCCCCATCAGCCGTTTGATGTAATCGGTCGAGGGATCGCGCGGGTATTTGAACACGATGACATCGCCGAGCTGCGGCGGATGAAAGAAGATGCGCCCGGAAATCAGCGGCAAGCCGAAGGGCAAGGAGTAGCGGCTATAGCCGTAGGAGAATTTGGAGACGAAGAGATAGTCGCCGACCAGCAGCGTCGGCACCATCGAGCCCGAAGGAATATTGAAGGGCTCGTAGAGAAAGGTGCGGATGACGATCGCGATCGCCACCGCATAGACGAGCGTCTTGATCGTCTCGACGACGCCGTCGGAGGCCTTGCTTTTCATTAAGGACGCCCGTTATCACGTTGAAAATTATGCGCTTTATCAGGGGACCGAGACTGCCGGTTGGCTTGGATTAAGCGAAGGCGCGACGGTGAAGTCAAGGGCGCCCCTGCTCCTTCGGCGGCCTTTGCCGCCGCGGGCTCAACTGGCCGGGACCGCGCTGATGATGACCAGCGCCTGCGCAATCGGCGGCTCGTCGGTGAGCGTGACATCGATGCGCGCCGCCATGCCCGGCGGCGTTATCGCCTCGAGCTGCTTCAGCGCACCGCCGGTCAGAACCAGCGTCGGGCGCCCGCCCGGCAGGTTGACGACGCCGAGATCGCGCCAATAGACGCCGCGGCGAAAGCCGGTGCCGAGCGCCTTCGAGCAGGCCTCCTTGGCGGCGTAGCGCTTGGCATAGCTTTCGACGCGGTTGACGCGCCGGTCGGA
>JASHUO010000317.1 GCA_030039975.1 Alphaproteobacteria bacterium | reverse complement strand
TTGCCCGGTCTCGATGCGATCGCGCATGTGCCGGCCGCCGCGTTCCAAAGCGCGCAGGAGCTGATTGCGGGCCGCCGCGGCAGCGCCTTTGGTCAGCTCCTGGTAGCGATCTCCGCTCTCGGGCTCACCATTGCGGTGGTTGCCATCGTCGCGATCCTCTTCACCCGCCGCGTCGTGACGCCGCTGATCCACATCACCGCTGTGATCACGCGCATCGCCGATCACGACCTCGCGGTCGACGTGCCCGCGCGCGAGCGCCGCGACGAGATCGGTCGGATGGCGGCGGCGGTGGAGACGCTGCGGCGCAACGCGATCAAGGCCGACGCGCTCGCCGCCGAGAATGCGGCGCAACAGGCGGCGCGCCAGGCGCGCTCGGAGCAGATCGAGAAGCTCTCCGCCGGGTTCGAGCGAACCAGCGCCGGCGCCATCGACGAGGTGAAGACGGCGGCGCGAACGATGCAGGCGGAGGCCGAGGAGACGGCGACGATCGCGGTCGAAGTCGAGCAGAAGGCCGTCGCGGTCGCCTCGGCCGCCGAGCAAGCGTCGGCCAACGTCCAGACCGTCGCCGCGGCGGCCGAGCAGCTCTCCGCGGCGACCGTCGAGATCGGCCGCCGCGTCGAGCAGTCGGCGAACATCGCCGCGAAGGCCGAAGCGGCAGCCGCCGGCGCGTCGCGGCAGATCGGCAGCCTCGCACAGGCATCGGACAAGATCGGCGCCGTGGTCGGCCTCATCCAGAAGATCGCCAGCCAGACCAACCTGCTCGCCCTCAATGCGACGATCGAGGCGGCGCGGGCGGGCGAGGCCGGCAAGGGCTTCGCGGTGGTCGCCAGCGAGGTCAAGATCCTGGCGGATCAGACGGCAAAGGCGACGGAGGAGATCGCCAGCCAGGTCTTCAAAATCCAGACCGAGACCGGATCTGCCGTCACCGGGATCGAGGGTATCGTCGCCACCATCGCCGATGTGAGCCGGCTCGCGGCCGAGGTCGCGGCGGGCATCGAGGAACAGAATTCGGCGACGGCCGAGATCGCGCGCAACGTTCAGCAGGCGGCGGCGGGGACGCGACTGGTGACGACGCAGATTTCCGGCGTCAGCGCCGCGATGGGCAAGTCCGGCGCAGCGGCGCGTTCGATGGTGCAGGTCGTCGCCACCCTCTCGACCAAGGCCGAAGGCCTCACCACGCAAATCGCCGAGTTCCTGACCGACGTGAAGGCGGCGTGACCGGTCGGACGATGCAATCCATCGAATTGCAGCGCAACCGCAGCTATTGCAGCCGCGGCGCCTTCATGAGCGCGGTGCGGTCGGCGGATTTGATCCGCACCCAGATGGTGCGGCCGTCGCGCACCACCTCGATCGGAATCTCGGTTCCGGCCGCGCCGCTCGCCCAGACCTTGCGGTAGAAATCGGCGAGGCCGGTGACGCTCTGGTCGCGCACCGCCCAGATCGTGTCGCCTTGCTTCACCCCGGCGGCGGCGGCCGGGCCGCGCGGGACAACATCGGCGACCACCACCCTGCCGTCGCGCTCGGCGGAGTAGACGCCGAGCCAAGGCCGTGCCGGCTTGTTCTGCCGTCCATAGGTGAGGAGGTCTTGCAGGATCGGGTGCAACAGGTCGATCGGCACGACCATGTTGATGTCGCGCACGCTGTCGCGCTCGGTCACCTGCTGCACCATCAGCGAGCCGATGCCGAGCAGCTTGCCGTCGCGGCCGATGAGCCCGGTGCCGCCCCAGAAGGGATGCGCGGGCGCGGTGAAGATGGCGTCGCCGAGCAGGTATTCCCAATAGCCGGCGAATTCCTGCCGGCCGATGATGTTGGCGCGCACCGATTGGCGCCTGCTGCCGCCAGCGACGATGACGGGATCGCCGGGCTCGATCTCGCTCGAGCGGCCAAGCTCGACCGCGGGCAGGCCGAGCCGGCCCAGCGACTGCACCAGACCAAATCCCGTCTCCTGATCGTAGGCGAGAGCGTGGCCTTGTGTGGCGCGGCCGTCAGCGGTGCTGAGCCAGACGGTCTCGGCCTCGGAGATAAGGTATCCGATGGTGAGAACGAGGCCGCTGTCGCGGATGACAACGCCGTTACCGGCGCGCTCGGTGCCGAGCGTCTGGGCGGTGAAAGCGTCCTCGGGAACATGCGCCTGCAGCCCGACCACGGATTGGAGCGCGCGGTCGAGATCGAAATCGAACTCCTCGGGCTTGGGCTGGGCCACGAGCGGGATTTCCCAATCGGGCTTCTTGGCCATCGCTACCCCCGTCGGATGAGGAAGACCTACTATCGCCAATCATGCGCGACAGCACCAGCCCGGATTTCTCCCACCGTCGCGCGCTGCGTTGCAGTCTGTTGGCGCGATGGTTAGGAGCCAGGGCGCAGGCGATGCGAGCATCGTCAAGCCCGCAGCGACGCGGCAGCGCGCCAACAGACTGCAACCCGGAGGGACGGCGCTCTTTGGCGCCGCCAACCCGTTCGATCGCTCTGCGATCGAACCCTCCGGGTCCGACCGCGAAGCGGTCGGAGGGGTTGGCCGTCGCCGGGACGCTTACGATGCGCGCATCGCCGCGCGTCCCGGCTCCTACCCTGGCGCCAAAGATCGCCGTCGCAGCCCGTGACGGTGTGAGAAATCCGGGCTGGGGTGGGCCGAAGCTTAGCGTTCGAATTTGACCGCCCCGAGGATCATGTCCACCGTTCTATCGTCGCTTGACAACGGCAGGAAGCATGCCTCGAGGCGCCGATGCGCCTTGTCGCGGGACCAAAACGCTTTGCCCGCGCGAAAGATTGGCGCGCGGCGCTGCACGACGCTGTCAAGCAACTGCATGAAGGCGCGGTAGCCCTCGGGTGGCATCAGCGATCCTGCGGGGAGCCCTTTCGTCGTGCGCCCGAAGAAATCGACGATGTTCTCGCCGACCAAGCGCACGATATAGGGACCGCCGGGCGGC
>JASHUO010000004.1 GCA_030039975.1 Alphaproteobacteria bacterium | reverse complement strand
CCAGGATGGCGACGCGCTCTCCGCGGAAGACCGGAACCTCGATCATCGCCTCACCTCAGCTTCAAGGTGGAGAGGCCCGCGATCGCAAGGATCGAGGCGATGATCCAGAAGCGGATGACGATGGTCGGCTCCTGCCAGCCCTTCTTCTCGAAGTGGTGGTGCAGCGGCGCCATGCGGAAGACGCGCTTGCCGGTGAGCTTGAAGCTCGCCACCTGGACGATGACCGACACCGTCTCGAGCACGAAGAGGCCGCCGATGATGGCAAGCACCAGCTCGTGCTTGGTGATGACGCTGATGACGCCGAGCGCGCTGCCGATCGAGAGCGAGCCGGTATCGCCCATGAACACCATGGCGGGCGGCGCGTTGTACCAGAGGAAGCCGAGGCCCGAGCCGACCAACGCGGCGCAGAACACCGAAAGCTCGCCGGTGCCGACGACGTGGTGGATCTGCAGGTAGTTGGCGAAGATCTGATTGCCCGTGAGATAGGCGATGAGCGCGAAGCAGCCGGCGGCGATCATCGACGGCACGATGGCGAGTCCGTCGAGACCGTCGGTGAGGTTGACGGCGTTGGAAGCGCCGGTGATGACGAAGATGGCGAGCGGGATGAAGAGCGTCCAACCGAGCTCGATCAGCACATTCTTGAAGAACGGCACCGCCAGCGCTGTTCTGATAGTGGGATCATGCGTCAGCAGCACGATGGCGACGGCGGCGGCGCCGCTGATGACGATCTGCCCGACCAGCTTGCCGCGGCTCGAAAGGCCGCGCGAGGAGCGGCGGGTGAGCTTCTTGTAATCGTCGAAGAAGCCGATGGCGCCGAACCCGACGGTGACGCAGAGCGTCACCCAGACATAGCCGTCGGTGAGATCGGCCCAGAGCAGGGTCGAGACGACGAGCCCGAGCAGGATGAGGAAGCCGCCCATGGTGGGCGTGCCCTTCTTGCGTACGAGATGCCCTTCCGGCCCGTCGAGCCGGATCGGCTGGCCCTCGGCCTGCTTCGATTTGAGCCAGGCAATGACGCGCGGGCCCATGGCGAAGCTGATGAAGAGCGCCGTCACCATGGCGCCGCCGGAGCGAAAGGTCAGGTAGCGGAAGAGATTGAACGCGCTGAACTCGTCGGCGAGCGGGAAGAGCAGGTGGTACAGCATGGGCGCTAGCCCCTCGCCGCGGCGGCGGCCGGCTCGCCGGCGAGCAGGCGCCGCACCACCTCGGCCATGCGGCTGCCGAAGGAGCCCTTGACGGTGGCGATGTCGCCGGGACGCAGCCGGCGCGCAACGATCTCCGCCATCTCCGCCGAAGTTGCGGCATGGCCGCCGCGCAGCCGCTTGGGCAGCGCATCATAGAGCGCGCGCATATTGGGGCCGACGGTGAAGACCAGGGCGACGCCGGCATCGATGATCGGCTGCGTCAGCTCGGCATGGAGGCGCTCGGCGTCATCGCCCAGCTCGAGCATGTCGCCGAGCACGGCGATGCGCCTTCCGCCTTTGCCGGGGATCATCGTCGCGAGCACGGCGAGGGCGGCGCGCATCGAGGCCGGGCTGGCATTGTAGCTCTCATCGATGAGCTCGGCGCTGCCCTCGCCGGCGCCGATGCGGTGGCGCCGTCCGCGGCCGTCGAGCGGCTGCAGCGAGGACATGGCGGCGGCGGCGATGCCGACATCGCCGCCCGCCGCCTTGACCGCGCCGAGCACGGCAAGGCTGTTCATCACCCAGTGCTGACCGGGGATGGCGATGCAGTAATCGACGATCTCGCCCATCACCGAAGCGGTGACGGCGCTGGCCGTCGCGTAGAGATGGCTGTCGATGAGCTTCACCGTCGCGTCGGGATGGGTGCCGAAGCCGAGGATGCGGGTGATGCCGCGCGCCCGCGCCGCTTCGGCGAGCCGGGCGAAATAGTCATTGTCGCGGTTGAGCACCGCCGCGCCGCTCGCCTCCATGCCAACGAAGATCTCTGCCTTCGCATCGGCGATGGCGGCAACCGAGGGAAAGAAGCCGAGATGCGCCGGCTCGATCGTGGTGATCACCGCCACGTCGGGCCGCACCAGGCGCGAGAGCCCGTCGATCTCGCCGGGATGGTTCATGCCCATCTCGAAGATGCCCCAGCGTGTCTCGCGCGGCATGCGCGCCAGCGACAGCGGCACGCCCCATTGATTGTTGAGGCTGCCGGCCGAGGCGAAGGCGGGGCCTTGCCGCTCGAGCGCGCGCTTCAGCGCCTCTTTGGTGCCGGTCTTGCCGACGCTGCCGGTGACGCCGATGATCTGAGCGGCGCAGCGACGGCGCGAAGCGCGGCCGAGCTCCTCGAGCGCCGCCATGGTGTCGGCGACGAGGAGCAGCGGCGCGTTCGCGTCGGCACCGGGGGGCATCCGTGCGACGAGCGCCGCCGCGGCGCCCTTGGCGAGCGCGGCGGCGACGAAATCATGGCCGTCGAATTTGGGACCGGCGAGGGCGATGAAGAGATCGCCCGGCAAGACGCTGCGGCTGTCGATCGAAACGCCGCTCGCGAGCCACTCGCGCGTGGTGCGGCCGCCGGTGGCGGCCACGGCCTCGGCGACGGTCCAAAGCGACGTCATGAGGCCGTGCCCCCGAGCTCGATGGCCGCCTCGCGGGCGATCACGGCATCGTCGAAAGGATGGGTGATGCCGGCGACGATCTGTCCGCTCTCATGTCCCTTGCCGGCAATCAGCAGCAGATCGCCGGCTTCGAGCAGCGCGAGGCCGCGGCGGATGGCGTGGGCGCGATCGCCGATCTCCTCGGCCTCTGGGCAGCGGGCAAGGATGGCGCGGCGGATCGCGGCCGGATCCTCGCTGCGCGGATTGTCGTCGGTGACGATGACGCGATCGGCGAGGCGCTGGGCGATCGCGCCCATCTCGGGGCGCTTGCCCGAATCGCGGTCGCCGCCGCAACCGAAGACGACGACGAGCCGGCCGCGGCAATGCGCGCGGAGCGTGCCGAGCACGGTCGCGAGCGCGTCCGGCGTGTGCGCGTAATCGACGATCACCGGCGCGCCGTTGCCGTGCGTTGCGACGTGCTGCAGCCGGCCCGGCGCGCCCGAGAGCCTGGGCAGCGCGTCGAGCGCGTGCTCGGCCGGTGCGCCGGTGGCGATGGCGAGGCCAAGCGCGGCGAGCGCATTGCTCGCCTGGAAAGCGCCGACCAAGGGGAGAACGAGATCACGACGCTCCCCGAATACCTCAAGGCGCAGCTCCTGACCCGTGTCGAGCGGTCGTGCGGCGACGAGACGCAGGTCGGCGCCGACAGCGCTGCCGAACGTGAGCACCGTCTGCCCACGTTGACGGCAGAGCTGGCCGAGCCGCGCCGCCTCGGCGCTATCGGCGTTCAACACCGCCGTGCCGTCCGGCGGCAGCAGCTCGGTGAAGAGCCGCGCCTTGGCGGCGAAATACGCCTCCATGTCGCGGTGGTAGTCGAGATGATCGCGCGTGAGGTTGGTGAAGGCCGCGGCGCCGAGCTCGAGCCCGTCGAGGCGGC
>JASHUO010000316.1 GCA_030039975.1 Alphaproteobacteria bacterium | reverse complement strand
GTGCCAAAAGCCGTCGTTTGCACGATACAAGACGTTGGCGCTGGAGACAGCCCCAGGCCTTGAGAGCATCACGAGACGGGTCGGGCGATGAGGCGCGCACGACAAGCGATGTCTCTCTTCGCCGGCAGCGCCAAGCAGGTGCAAGATGGGCGAGTTCTCCAGAAGTCCATTCGCGCGGCCCAGCTGATCAGGATGGTCAGGTCGGAGATGGCAGCACCGTAGAACGCGCGCCCCTACGCTATCGACGCCCGAAAGCGCGATGCGCGGTCGTCATCATCGAGACGATCTCCCGTCATCAGCCGACGGTCGACGCGCCGTACCTTGAACCTTTTCGCCTCGCACCACTTTTGACAGAAGTTGGCTTTCGTCGGCGACCTCAGAGAAGGTCTCTCGGGTCGGTCACATGTAGCGATTGACAGCAGGTATCGGTGCGAGAGTTGCTCCAATCCAATTCCGCGGGACGCTGACCAAGGGCGCGCGATCGGGCCCCGCTCTGCCCCTAATGACGAACGTAAGTATGTGCCTTAATTCAGCGTTATGACGTCTCCTCGTTGGAGATGGCCAGAAGATAAAATGGTCGCATAAACGCCAAGACATGGGAATCTTCCCGGCCCCAAAAGTGGAAATTCCACCCTGTTCAATTCGTTCACAGTACGTACTGCGGACGGCGAAGCGGGCAAAGCACCATGTGATAGCATCGGCACAGCGCACCGTGGCGTGGGCGCGATAATCTCAAGTTCAACGGATTGACCTATACGGATGCGTCTGCCGATCCACTGATTTTCGACAAATGCGGTCGAGGCCGCCGTTTCGATCACCAGATTCGGTCGGTATCGCTCCACAGAAATCGTTGCATCTGGCGCAGCGCGAGATAGGGCAGCAAGCGACGCGGTCGTGACGAGATGAACCGGCGCAAAGTCGAAGAAGCCGCCGCCCGGCGCTGCTGCGCCGATCGCGAGCACATCCTGCGTCACGGCCTCGTGCATGCCGCGGTCCAAAACTTCGTCCGGTCGAGCGCGGTTTAGTTCGATCCCGACTGGTTTGGTTTCGGTCAGTCTCACGCTACGCCCGAGGACTCCTGAAACCCACTCGTCGAAATCTACGGCGAGGTGGTCCCGTTGTCCTCCTTCAGCATCGGATACAATTATGCGTGGTTGCGAACTGGCTGGGTCAGTCCTGGCCACAAGCTTTAACATACCGCGCCACAAATTTGGCTGCTTGGCACTAGCGATCTTGCCAGTCGCGGTGTCGACAAGCGCGAGCGCTCGGTCGCCGTCGAGGCCGCTCTCGGAAACTATGCATTCGTCGAGAGTTTCCCCCAATAGGGACTTGATCGGAAACCGCATGATCCCGCCAAGCTTGCCTACAAGTGTAGCCATTCGATTCCTCCGCTTTCCACACGAATCAGCATGCTCACGCGCCGGGCCGCTTTGCGCAGAACTGTGCGGTTGCAGACCTCCTCGTCGACGGGCCGCTTTGCGATCGTCTTGGGTTTGTTCCTGCGGCCAAGCATGATGGCGCTCCTCGACTGCATCCGAAATGATCGCGCCTGGCGGCGCCGCCTCTCGTCAGATCAGGTCTTCCACCGTGGCGCAATCGTTGCCAACGACGCAGACCAGAACAACCTTATCTTGAATACACTTCTCAACAAACGCTTTCAGCTTTGGTGAATGCCAGGGTGGCGCGTGCAGGATGAACTTCTGTGCGTATTGCATTCCAAATTGAGGTGCCATTGCGGATTCCCACGGCGCGCGGTTGGTGCGAGTCTGGGGCACGCGCAAGGATATCGTCGTTGACCTCGTGTGGTGATGAAAAATCTGAAAGGGCCGGCCCTACATTTGGGCGTCGACTGTCGGGGCCGGCTTAGACCACTGTTCGCTGAACGAGAAAGAACAACCTCGAAGGCGCTGGCATCCTCCGGTTGGAACCGAGAGCTCGCGCGTCCGTGATAGCCCGTCCGCTTTCGGCAGAACACGATTGACCGGTGCGTCCCATTAGTTCAGTGTTGGCGTACAATACTAAACATCGCTGCTGACTTGAAGTAGGGAGGAGCAGTGAAGACGGTCCAGCTGATCGCCGAGCAGCTGTTACTGGCACAGAAGTTGCCCGTCGCGCATTTCCGTTTCCCGCGGCGAGATATAGCGAGCTGCGACTGGGCGTCCACGCGCCCTTCGATGCGTCGGCTCGACGGATCGGGGCAGTCGGTCAGTGAGGCTGGCGATGTTTCTCAAACCTGAAGTCCTGAAAGCGCTGATCACCGCGGCGGCCGCGCAGGTCATCGCCAGCGCGCCGGAGCTCACCGCGCTCGATCAGGCAATCGGCGACGGCGATCACGGCGCAAACATGAAGCGCGGCTTTGAGGCGATTCTTGCCAAGCTCGACGCGATCGCCGCCGAGGCGCCGGGCGAGGCGGTGAAGGCGATGGGCAAAACGCTGGTGATGACGGTAGGAGGAGCGTCCGGCCCGCTTTACGGCAGCTTGTTCATGGCCATGGGTGAGGCGATGCTGCGCGGGAAGCGGCTTCCCGAAGATCTTGCCGAGATCTTCGCTTCCGGCGTCGAGGCGGTCAGCGCGCGCGGCCGCTCGCGCGCAGGCGAAAAGACGATGCTCGACGTGCTGGTTCCGGTCCTGGAGATCTTGCGCGCCGAAGCTGGCCGTCCGGATCTGGCGCAGCGCGTTCGCGCTGTCGCGAGCGCAGCCGCCGAACGCACCGCGCCGATGCTCGCCACCAAGGGGCGCGCCGCCTTTCTCGGGGCGCGCAGTATCGGTCACATCGATCCCGGCGCGCGCTCGAGCAGCGTGCTGCTGCACGCGATCTGCACCAGCTTGGAGGCGCTCCCGTGAGTGACACCGTCAGTATCGTCATCGTCTCACATTCCCGAGACATTGCCAGAGGCACTGCCGACATGGTGCGCCAAATGGTCGGCGACGAAGTGAAGGTGGCATTCTGCGGGGGCAATGCGGATGGCGGTCTCGGCACCGACGTGCCGCGCATACTGGACGCCATCGGGACGGTCTGGTCACCCAAGGGCGTAGCCGTTCTTGTCGATCTCGGCGGCGCCGAGACCAACAGCGAGATGGCAGTCGAGATGCTGCCCGAGGAGCGGCGCGGCCGAGTCGTCGTGTGCAATGCGCCGATCGTCGAAGGTGCCGTGATGGCCGCAACCGAAGCTGCAGGCGGCAGTCCTCTCGACAAAGTGCAAGCCGCAGCCGAAGAGCTCGCAGCCGGCTGATCCATGACCAAGAGCCGATCCGTCATCAACGACCGGGTGGCGCCGAATCCGGTCAATGCCGAGGGGGTCATCAAGGGCAGCGTTCAGCTCATTCATGCCGTCGGCATGCATGCGCGTCCTGCGGTAAAACTCGTCAAGCTCGCCAAACGGTTCCAATGCCAAATTGCGATGCGCGTCGCCGGCCGTGTCGATTGGGTCGACGCAAAAAGCCTCACGAAGGTCATGGCGACGCGCGCCGCGCGCGACAGCATCATCGAGTTCGAGGCGAGTGGCGCCGATGCGTCAGCAGCGGTGGCGGCACTGGTGACGCTCATCGCGCAGGACTTCCCTGACGGCGGCCACTGAGCCATGGCAAGCCCTTCCGCTCGGTTCATCTTCGAGGGCAGGACGGCATCGCCGGGCTTTGCCCGTGGGCCGCTCGTGCGGATCGACCAGGCGCCACGCACGTCGCGCCCGCCCGGCACTCGTTACGAGGAGGAGAGCGCGCTGCGCGCCGCTCTTGACGAGACTGCCGATCAGATCGCCACGCTCGCCGGCGCGGCCGGCGGCGATGCTGCGGCAATTCTTGAGTTTCAACTCGTCCTGCTCGAGGATGCGAGCCTGATCGAGCCGATTTTCGCCACGATCGCGGCCGGGACCGCTGCCGACGCGGCCTGGTCCCAAGGTCTCGCCGAGCAGATTGCGGAGTATCAGGCGGCGCCGGACGAGTATCAGCGCGCGCGTGCCAGCGATCTCATCGATTTGCGTGACCGAGTGCGCGCAGCGCTCATCGGCGGGACCGGTTCCTGCGACCAGATTCCTGCGGGTGCGGTGATTTGTGCCGAAGATCTGCCGCCGTCTCGGTTTCTCGAGATCGACTGGTCGGAGGGCGGCGGCGTGGCGCTGCTGCAGGGCAGCCCAACCAGCCACGTCGCCATGCTGGCACGGTCGCGCGGCGTTCCCATGATCGTGCAGCTCGGAACTCTTCCTCGCTCGGCCGGGACAGCTTTACTCGATGGCGGAGAGGCGCGGCTCGAGCTCGACCCGACCGATGCGCAGGTCGCGGCCTTCGAAACGCGTCGGGTGGCACATGTTCGCGCCAGTGCCCTCACGGCAAGCCTCCTGACCGGACCGCCAGCCACCTGTGGCAGCGAAACAGTAGGGCTGCACATCAACATTCAACGTATCGCCGATCTCGACCACCCCGATGCACGCTATGCCGACGGCATCGGGCTCATGCGCACGGAGTTCCTGTTCGCCGATCCCGCGGGCATGCCGGACGAAACCACGCAGCTCAGCGTCTACGAAGCGGTGCTGCACTGGGCGTCCGGGCGACCGGTGACGATTCGTACCGTCGATGCGGGCGGGGACAAGCCTATCCCCGGCTTCACCGAGGACGGTGAGGCCAACCCCTTCCTGGGGGTGCGCGGCCTGCGGCTGTGTTTGAAACGCCCGGAGATTTTCAGCGTGCAGCTGCGCGCCTTGGCGCGCGCCGCGGTGCAGGGCAAGCTCAAGGTCATGTTCCCCATGGTGACCCTCCCAGCGGAATTCATCGCCGCGCGCGAGCTCTTCAGCGGCGTAGTCGCCGAGCTGCGCTCGGCGGGCACCGCCGCCGCCTTGCCGGAGCTTGGCATGATGGTCGAAGTGCCGGCGGCGGCGCTCACCATCGACGCCTTTCCTGCCGCCTTTTTCTCGATCGGCTCCAACGATCTCGCGCAATATGTCATGGCGTGCGACCGCTCGAACGGTGCGCTCGGCGCCTTGATCGACCCACTCAATCCGGCACTGCTCGAGCTGATCCGGCGTACGGTCGAGCATGGCCGGCGACAGGGCCTCGGCGTGAGCTTGTGCGGCGATATGGCCGGGGAGCCGCGCTGCGCCGCTGCGCTCCTGCGCTGCGGGCTTCGCGAATTCTCGATGAATCCCGCGTCGCTGGCGCGCGTTAAGCAATCGATCACCGCTTTCGGGCGCGAGCGAGCGCCGTGACCGATCCGGCCTTCGAAACCGCCGGCGAGCAGGGCGCCGTCGCTGCCTACAAGAGCATATTCAAGGCGGTGCTCGACGAACGGCCCTCCGGCATGCGCCTGAGGCTGGCCCACGCGATGGGCAAGAACCGCAGCTTCATCAGCCAGATTGCCAACCCCGCCTATCCGGTGCCGATTCCGCTGCAGCACCTCAATACCATCTTCGAGGTCTGCCATTTCTCGCACGCGGAGAGGGCCGCGTTCCTCGAGGCCTACGGTCGCGCGCATCCCCGGCGGGCGGCGCGCCTCGATGGTGTGCCGCGTGAGCGGACGGTGACGATGCATGTACCCGATCTCGGCAGCGAAAAGCGAAACGGGCAGCTCGACGCGCTTTTGCACGACTTTACGCGCCGGCTCATCGCGCTGCTCCAGGAGGAGAGGTGAGCGCCATGAAGAAGTTCATCAATTCGCCCGAGACGATGCTGGCGGAAAGCCTTGACGGATTTGCCGCCGCGCATAGCGACATCGTTGTGCTCGGGCCCGAGCGGAAGTTTGTGCGCCGGCGTTCGCTTGCGCCGACCAAGGTAGCGCTCCTATCCGGCGGCGGGAGCGGTCACGAGCCGCTGCATGCCGGCTTCGTCGGCTATGGCATGCTCGATGCCGCTTGCCCGGGCCAGGTTTTCACCTCGCCGACCCCCGATCAGATCGTCGAGGCGGCGCAGGCGGTAGCGGGCGAGGCGGGGGTGCTCCTCATCGTCAAGA
>JASHUO010000315.1 GCA_030039975.1 Alphaproteobacteria bacterium | reverse complement strand
TAACGCCCTCGGCCACTTGGTGCGGGCCATAAGCCTGCGAGAGACCGCCGGCATGGAGGCGCGGCTCGACCAAGCCCCAGGTGAAGGCTGTGTCCCAGCGTGTGAGAGCGTAGGCCGCGCAGATGCGCGAGATGATCCTTGTGAGTCCGTTGCGGCGCCAATCGGGTCTCACCCAGATGGCGCCGCCATGCATGGTTCGTCCGCGCACGACGCGTGCCGCCGGCGCGTCGATCTCGACGCGCTCGCCGGCCGCCAGGTGCGGTTCCGGATTCTCGTAGTAGATGCGCAGCGACCGCAATTCTTCGACGACGTCCGTGTTCTTGAAGTCGAACAACCGTGCGATCTCGGTGATGACGGTTTCGCCGCGATTGTCGATGCCTTCGAGCCAGAACGCCGAGTCGATGCGAAGATTGCTGTGCGCGGGATCGAAAGCCGGCGACAGGGGCGGCCAGCTGTCGCGGTTCTCGCGGTTCAGCTCGATCAGCGCGTGGAAATCGCTGCGCAAGCGCAGCCGCACCCCCCAATCACCCGCCTTGGCATCGGCCATGACGAAATGCTGCGCCAAGAGGTCGTGCGGCCCGTGCCCCAGGGTGATTTGATCCAACAGACTGCGCGGGTTGTCGTACATCTGCCTTCTCCCTTGCTTGATCGACGCGCCACATTGGTCGGCGGCAGCGATAATGATAAGCGAGAGTGCCGGTCGCGCGGCAGAACTGGCAATGCGCTCTCTGTTCCCGTAAAGTTCGCACCGGGCGGAGAGGAGAAGCACATTGGTCGCACGCGTGCGCACGGTCGCCTTCTCCGGCATCGACGTGCTCGAGGTCGAGGCGCAGGTCACCATCACCTCGGGTCTCATCGCCTTTCCCGTTGTAGGCTTGCCCGACAAGGCCGTGGCGGAATCGCGCGAGCGCGTGCGCGCCGCGCTCGCCGCGCTGGGCCTGGCGCTGCCACCGCGGCGCATCACCGTCAACCTCGCGCCGGCCGACCTGATCAAGGAAGGCAGCCATTTCGACCTGCCGATCGCGCTGGGCTTGCTGGCGGCGATGGAGGTGCTGCCGGCCGAGGAGCTTCAGGGCTATGTAGCGCTGGGCGAGCTCGCCCTCGACGGCTCGCTCCTGCCGGTGGCGGGCGTCCTGCCGGCGGCGATGGGCGCGGCGGCTTCCGGGCATGGCGTCATCTGCCCCGCGGCGTCGGGCGGCGAGGCGGCTTGGGCAGGCGGCATCGAGGTGCTGGCGGCGCCGTCGCTGCTGGCGCTCGTCAATCACTTCAAAGGCACGCAGGTGCTGAGCCAGCCCGAGCCACGCATCGCCGAAGCGCCGCCGTCGCCGCTCGATCTCAAGGACATCAAAGGCCAGGAAACCGCGAAGCGCGCGCTCGAAGTCGCCGCCGCCGGCGGCCACAATCTGCTGATGATCGGGCCACCCGGCTCGGGCAAATCGATGCTGGCAGCGCGCCTCCCCGGCCTGTTGCCGCCGCTCGACCCGGCCGAAGCGCTCGAGGTCAGCATGATCCATTCGGTGGCAGGGCTGCTGCGCGAGGGCAGGCTGATGCGCCAGCGGCCGTTCCGCGATCCGCATCACTCGGCCTCGCTCGCGGCCCTCGTCGGCGGCGGCCAGCGCGCGCGGCCGGGCGAGGTGTCGCTCGCGCATCTCGGTGTGCTCTTCCTTGACGAGCTGCCGGAGTTCCAGCGCGCGACGTTGGAAGCGCTGCGCCAGCCGCTCGAGAGCGGCCGCACCACGGTGGCACGCGTCCAGGCGCATGTGACCTATCCCGCCCGCGTGCAGCTGGTGGCGGCGATGAATCCGTGCCGCTGCGGGAACCTCGATGATGCCGCACTGGCGTGCGGCAGGGCGCCGCGTTGTGCGCTGGATTATCAATCGAAGATCTCGGGGCCGCTCTTCGACCGCATCGATCTGCATATCGATGTGCCGGCGGTACGGCCGGCCGATCTCGCCCTGCCGCCGCCCGCCGAAGGCTCGGCGCAAGTCGCAGCGCGCGTCGCAGCCGCCCGGGCGCGCCAGACGGCGCGCTATGCGCGGCTGCCAGAAGACCGTCGCATCCGCACCAATGCCGAGCTCGACGGGCAGCTGCTCGACGAGCTCGCCGCCCCCGACAGCGACGGCAAGCGCCTCCTCATGGACGCGGCCGAGCGGCTCCATCTCTCCGCCCGCGGCTATCACCGCGTGCTGCGCGTCGCGCGCACGCTCGCGGATCTTGAAGCGTCAGATGCGGTGCGACGGATCCATGTGGCGGAAGCGCTGAGCTATCGACGAGTGCTGTTGAGCGGCGAGCTGTCTGGGCGTTGACGGCGCCGAGCGCCGGAGTGAATCAGGCAAGCGCTGGCGCTGCCCTGCGATAACCTGAGACCGGCCCTTTCGAGGCTTCGTTGCCTGCCGTATAAGCGGCGGCGCGCTTCAGAAGCGTGGCGCTCTCGTCGCCGTCGAGGAAACCGCCCGCATCAATGGCAGGTCGCCCGATCATCGCCGCGAAGGGTAGTGAGGTGTCCTGATGCAATCCTTTCGCCGCCGCCGTGTTCTCGCCGGGATCGGCGCGTCGGCGCTGGTGTTCGGCGGCGCGGGAGCGAGCCGCGCTGGGGCGGCGGTGACGCTGCGGCTCGCGAGCTGGGGAGCGCCGGCGGCGCCGCAAGTCGTCAACTTCGTCGGCGCCTTTCAGGCCATGGTCGAGAAGGGCAGCGGCGGCCGCATCGCGGTGCAGTCCTTCCCCGCGGGTGCGCTGGTGAACGAGCGCGCCGTGCCGACGGCGATCGAAACGCGCGTCGTCGATATCTCGCTGACCACCTTGGGGAGCTGGGCATCGATCGTGCCGGCCGCCGGCGCGCTCAATACGGTGTTCTTCTCGCCGACCGCGGCAGGCTTTGCGAAAGCGATCGGCCCGGGCACGCCGCTGTTCCAGACGCTCGACGACGCCATGGCGCAGCACGGGGTCAGCGTTCTCGCCGTGCTCTATAACGGGCCGGTCGTGGTCGCTTCGCGCGCGCCGATGGACGCGCCGGCCGATTTCCGCGGCAAGACCGTCCGCGTCTTCGATCGCCTGACGGCACAGATCGTCCAGACCTTGGGCGGCGCACCCTCGACGATCGAAGTCGCCGATGTCTACCCCGCGCTCGAGCGCGGCACGGTCCAGGCCGCGATCGGCGGGCTCGAAGGCGCGATCGGGCTCAAGGAATACGAGGTCGCCAAATATCTGCTGGCGACCAACGGCCTCTTCGGGCTGCTCATGACCGGCTATGTCATGAA
>JASHUO010000314.1 GCA_030039975.1 Alphaproteobacteria bacterium | reverse complement strand
ACCCTCGACCGTGAAACGTTCGCAGTGAAGCCGCTCCGCCGGCAGCCCGAGCGCGCGCAGCGTCTGCTCGGCCGTCTCGAGGAGGGCGGGCGGACCGCAGAGAAAGGCCTGGTCGATCGCTGCGAGCGGAACCGCGCGGCGTAGCAGCAAGGTCAGCTTTTCGGCATCGATGCGGCCGCTCAGCGCCGGCACGTCCTGCGCCTCGCGGCTCAGCACATGCGTCAGCGAGAGCCGATCGAGGAAGCGGTCCTTCAGCTCCTCCAGCGCCTCGCGGAACATGATGCTCTGCGTCGTCCGGTTGCCATAGATGAGGAAGAAACGGCTCCGCTTCTCGCGTATGAGCACGGTCTTGACGAGCGACAGCAGCGGGGTGATGCCGGAGCCGGCGGCGATACCGAGATAGAAATGCTGCGCCGAGGGATCGAGCGGCGCCGTGAAATGCCCCGTGGGGGTCATCACCTCGAGCGCATCGCCTTGGGCCAGGCGCTCATTGGCGAAGGTGGAGAAGAGGCCGCCTTCCTGTTTCTTGACGGCGATGCGCAGCTCGCCATCGTCGAGTCCCGAGCAGATGGAATAGGAGCGCCGCACCTCTTCGCCGTCGAGCGGCAGCTTCACCGTCACATGCTGGCCCGGGCTGAAGCGATAGGCCTCGGCGAGCGAAGCGGGCACGGCGAAGGCGATCGACACGGAGTCCGGCGTCTCGCGGCGGATCTCGGCGACAGCGAGGCGGTGGAATTGGGGCGTCATGCGCAAGCGGACTCGGCCGAAGGAGCAAAACGCGCAGCGAGGCCGTATCCCAATTTTCGCTTTGCCCGCGAAAGCGGGCACCCAGAGGCCATAGCCCCGACGAGCGGAGCGCATGGCTCTGGGTTCCCGCTTTCGCGGGAACTGCGGAAGAGACGTTGGAACCGGTTCCGTTTCATCGGCCCTTCTAGTGGCATTTGAAATAGTCGAAGGGCTCGGCGCAGCTGCGGCAGCGATAGAGCGCCTTGCAGGCGGTCGAGCCGAATTCGGCCAGTCGCTCGGTCTCCGCCGAGCCGCAGCGGGGGCAGCGCACGCTCTCGCTGGCGAAGAGCGCCCGGCGCGACGTCTGGCCCGCGGGCGGCGCGATGCCGAATTCGGCCAGCTTCCGCCGGCCTTCGGGCGAGAGCCAATCCGTCGTCCAGGCGGGGGAGAGCACAGTGCTGATGCGGAACTTCGCGATGCCCGCCGCGCGCAAGGCGGTATCGAGATCGAGCTCGATCACGCGCATCGCCGGGCAGCCGGAATAGGTCGGGGTGATGTCGATCTCGACCGTGTCGCCGACGACGCGCACATCGCGCAGCACGCCGAGATCGCCGATGGTAAGCACGGGAATCTCGGGATCGAAGACGCGTGCCGCCGCTTCGAGCGCGCGCTCGCGCAGGCCGGCGGCGTTCACCAGGTGGCTCCGGGATAGGCGCGCTGCAGGAACTGCATCGTCGCGAGGAGATGTCCGAGATGCTCGGAATGGCGGCCGCTGCGCCCGCCGCTTTGCATCCATGCCCGCTCGGGTGCGGCGAGCGTCGCTTCGCTGAGCACGGCAGCGACCGTCTTCTGCCATTCCGGCCGGAGCGTCTCGGGATCGACGGTGATCCCCGCCGCGATCAGCGCATCCTCGACCGCGTCGCGCTCGAACAGTTCGCCGGTATAGGGCCAAAGCTCGTCGAGCGCCGTTTGCGCGCGGCGGTGGCTTTCTTCCGTGCCGTCGCCGAGCCGGATCAGCCATTCGCCGGCGTGCCGCAGATGATAGGCAGCTTCTTTTTCGGATTTCGCCGCGATGGCGGCGAGCGTGGCGTCGCGCGAAGCGGCGAGCCTCCGCCAGAAGGGCTGGGCGAAGGCGGAAAACAGGAATTGCCGGACGATGGTGGCGGCGAAATCGCCATTGGGCTGCTCGACCAGCAGCAGATTGCGGAAGCCGCCGGCATCGCGGCGATAGGCGAGGGCGTCCTCGTCGCGGCCTTTGCCTTCGACCGCGCCGGCATAGCTGTAGAGCGCGCGCGCTTCGCCGATGAGATCGAGCGCGATATTGCCGAGCGCCAGCTCCTCTTCGAGGACCGGCGCATGGCCGATCCATTCGGACAGGCGATGGCCGAGGATCAGCGCCGTGTCGGCGAGCCGAAGCGTGTAGTCGAAGAGCGGCGCCGCGAGCACCGCGCCATCACATGTTTCCGACATCCTCGGGCACCCCATAGAAGGTCGGGTGGCGGTAGATCTTCGACGCCGTCGGCTCGAACATCATGTCCTTCTCGGCGGGGTCCGAGGCGGTGATGGCAGTGGAGGGCACCACCCAGATCGACAGGCCTTCGCCGCGCCGCGTATAGACGTCGCGCGCCGCTTGCAGCGCCATCGCCGCATCGGCGGCGTGGACGCTGCCGACATGCTTGTGCGCCAGCCCGTTGCGCGCGCGGATGAACACTTCCCAGAGCGGCATTGGCACCTCGCTCATTCCGCGGCCTCCCGGAGGCGGCGCTTCTCGCCATAGGCGATCGCCGCTTCGCGCACCCATGCCCCGCGCTCATGCGCTGCGCGCCGCTGCGTCATTCGCTGGCGGTTGCAGGGGCCGTTGCCGGCCAGCACGTTGCGGAACTCGTCCCAATCGATGGCGCCGAAGCGCCAATGGCCCGCCGCTTCATCGAGGCGGAGCTCGGGATCGGGGAAGGTGAGGCCGAGGAAATGGCCCTGCGGCACCGTCGCATCGACGAATTTCTGGCGCAGCTCGTCATTGCTGAAGCGCTTGATCTTCCAGCGCAGCGACGCATCCGAATGCTGCGATTGCGCATCGGAGGGGCCGAACATCATCAGGCTCGGCCACCACCAGCGGTCGAGCGCGTCCTGCGCCATCGCCTTCTGCTCTGGGGTGCCGCGGCAGAGCGTCAGCATGATCTCGAAGCCCTGGCGCTGATGGAAGCTCTCTTCCTTGCAGATGCGGATCATGGCCCGGGCATAGGGGCCGTAAGAGCAGCGGCAAAGCGGGATCTGGTTCATGATCGCGGCGCCGTCGACGAGCCAGCCGATGGCGCCGATATCGGCCCAGTTCAAGGTCGGGTAGTTGAAGATCGAGGAGTATTTCGCCTTGCCGGCGAGCAGCTGCTCGACCAGCTCTTCGCGCGTCGCGCCAAGCGTCTCCGCTGCGGCATAGAGATAGAGCCCGTGCCCGCCTTCGTCCTGCACCTTGGCGAGAAGCGCCGCCTTGCGCCGGAGGCTGGGCGCGCGCGTGATCCAGTTGCCCTCCGGCAGCATGCCGACGATCTCGGAATGGGCGTGCTGCGAGATCATCCGGATGAGGGTGCGCCGATAGGCCTCGGGCATCCAATCATTGGGCTCGAT
>JASHUO010000313.1 GCA_030039975.1 Alphaproteobacteria bacterium | reverse complement strand
TGGTCGAGCGCCCAGCGCACCGAGGGGAAAGCGAGCTCTTCCCACGGGATTTCTTCCCAGGCGAAGAGCTTCACCTCGAGGCTTTCCGCGCCCGCGGCGAATTCGGGCGCCTCGAGATGGGCGCGGTAGATGATCTGCACCTGGCTGATGCGCGGGATGTCGTAGATGGCAAGCAGCCCGTCGATGACGATCTTCGCTTGCGCCTCTTCCCAGGCCTCGCGCATGGCGCCCGCCGGCGTCGATTCCTGCAGCTCGAGGAACCCCGCTGGCAAGGTCCAGAAGCCGCGGCGCGGATTGATGGCGCGGCGGCAGAGCAGGATGCGGTCCTGCCACCGGCACACTGCGCCGACGACGATCTTCGGATTCTCGTAATTGATGAAGCCGCAATCCGGGCAGACCATGCGCTCCCGGTTGTCGCCTTCGGGAATGGTCAGGACACTGGGGCCGCGGGTGAAAGGCAAATCCGCCATGGGTTAGGTGCCTGCCTCGGACCCTGCGCCGGCGGCGGCGCGCCCGCTCAGACGGAAAGGTCGAGCAACCGGCCGCGGCCTCGCGCTTGCGCTTGCTGGGTTTTCGTCTGCTGTTGCGCTTGGAGATCGCCACGACCGCCGTCGCGATTGGCGGTGACGCGCCGCTCCGGCTCGATCGG
This sequence comes from Alphaproteobacteria bacterium, assembly GCA_030039975.1. GTDB lineage: Bacteria > Pseudomonadota > Alphaproteobacteria > ATCC43930 > CGMCC-115725 > DAHUYF01. The sequence continues at coordinate 5,222 of JASHUO010000313.1, read as the reverse complement.
CGCCGCGGGAGTGGCGGGTCCGGCCACGGGTACTGCCGTCGGCGCCGTGGTCGGCGCCGGCTGGGCAATGCCGGCCGGAGGCAGAATCTCCATGGTCGCGCGCTCCTGCGAACCTCGGGTCAACTATAGCGCGGCCCACTCGCACCGGGCAAGGTCGTCCAGGAATCATGGTTAATCCCGAGAAAGCGCGGCGACGCCCGGGAGCGTGCGGCCTTCGAGCCATTCGAGGAAGGCGCCGCCGGCGGTCGAGACATAGCTCAGCGCCTCCGTCACTCCCGCTTGCGCCAGCGCTGCGACCGTGTCGCCACCACCGGCGACGCTGAGCAGCGTGCCGGCGCGGGTGAGCGTGGCGACACGCCGAGCGATCGCGATCGTGCCGGCGTCGAAAGGCGGCGTCTCGAAGGCGCCGACCGGGCCGTTCCAGACCAGGGTGCGGCTTTGCGCGAGGCGCGCCCCGATCGCCGCCACGGACTTCGGCCCGATATCGAGGATCATCTGGTCTTCCGGCACGCGGTCGATCGCGACGGTCTCGCTCGCGGCGCCCGGGGCGAGCGCGCGCGCCACCACCGCGTCCACCGGCAGCATCAGCGTGCAGCCCGCCGCGCGGGCGCGCTCGATGATGTCGCGCGCGGTCTCCGCCATGTCGCGCTCGCAGAGCGACTTGCCGATGGCGACGCCTTGGGCGAAGAGGAGCGTGTTGGCCATCGCGCCGCCAATGATGAGCGCATCCACCTTGCCGACGAGAAAGCGCAGCAGATCGAGCTTGGTCGACACCTTGGCGCCGCCGATCAACGCTGCCACCGGCCGCTGCGGCGCCTCCAGCGCCTTGGCAAGCGCTTCGAGCTCGGCCTGCATCAGCCGTCCCGCCGCGGCCGGCAGCAGATGCGCCAGCGCCTCGGTCGAGGTGTGGGCGCGATGCGCGGCGGAGAAGGCATCGTTGACATAGAGGTCGCCGAGCGCGGCGAGGCGCCGCGCAAAATTCATCTCGTTTGCTTCCTCTTCGGCATGGAAGCGGAGATTCTCGAGCAAAGCCACCTCGCCCGGTTGCAGCGCGGCGACGACGCGCTCGGCAGCGGGACCGATACAATCTTCGGCGAAGGCGACCTTGCGGCCGATCGACTGGCCGAGCGGCGCCGCCAACGGCCGCAGCGAGTATGCCGGATCAGGCTTGCCTTTCGGCCGGCCGAAATGCGACATCACCACCACTTTGGCGCCGCGCTCGGCGAGCTCGCGGATGGTGGGCGCGAGCCGCTCGATCCGCGTCGCATCGCCGACCTTGCCATGCTTCATCGGCACGTTGAGATCGGCGCGCAGCAGCACGCGTTTGCCGTTCGGGTCGATATCGTCGAGGATGTGGAACTTCGCCATGATCACCGCCATTTCCCGGGGCTCGGCCGGCACGATTGCGCCGTCGAAGGGCTCCTAGCGAAGGGGCCGCGTTTGCGTCAATTTGCCTAGGATTATGTGAAAGACCAATGGGAGAGCCATGGCCAGCGCGCTCGAACGCATCGCCTATCGCACCTCGCAACGGCTCCGGGTGTCGTGGTACTCCGGCCAGAAATGGTTGAGCGCACGATTGACGGAGAGCGTCGCCGCGGCGCCGGACTTGGCGGAGCGCATGCCGGATCGCGCGCGCATCCTCGCCGATCTCCGCGATCTCCTCGCGCAGGATTGGCGCAATATCGAGGCCGGCCATTACCAGATCCCCGAGGACGTGGTCATCCGCCCGCTGGCCGCGCTGCGCAAAGCGGGACGCTATTTCGCCGATCTGCCGCGCGTCGACGCGCGCCGCCGCGCCGCCGCCAATGACGAGGTGTTCCGCGCCGCGCCGCGCGGGCTTTATCCCCGCTACTTCCTGCAGAACTTCCATTACCAGACGGATGGGTATCTGAGCCGCCGCTCGGCCGAGCTCTATGATCACCAGGTCGAGGTGCTGTTCGGCGGCGCCGCGGAGGCGATGCGGCGCCAGGCGCTCGTGCCGCTGAAGCGCGTGCTCGACGAGCGCGGCGTGCGGCATGCGCGGCTCATCGACCTCGCCTGCGGCACCGGGCGCTTCCTGCGCGCGGTGAAGAACAATTATCCGAGGCTTGCCGTCACCGCGCTGGATCTGAGCCCGTTCTATCTGGACGAGGCGCGCCGCGCGCTCGATCCCTGGTCGCGCGCCGAGTTCATCGCCGCGCCGGCCGAGCGCGTGCCCCGTCCAGATCGGAGCTTCGACGTCGCCACCTCGATCTTTCTCTTCCACGAGCTGCCCACGCGCCAGCGCCGGCAGGTCATCGGCGAGATGGCGCGGTTGTTGCGGCCCGGCGGCGCGGCGATCCTGCTCGATTCGATCCAGCTCGGCGACCGCCCGGAATACGACGCGCTGGTCGAGTACTTCCCGCTCGCCTTCCACGAGCCCTATTACGCGCAATATGCCCGCGAGGACCTCGTTGCGCTCTTCGCCGCTTTCGGCTTGACCCTCGAGGAGACGAGCGTCGCCTATTTCGCCAAGGTGATGACGTTCCGGAAGAAGCTCTCAGCGGTCAGCTGAGTTTTCAGTTATCAGTTGTGAGTTGTCAGTTCTCAGTGGCGACTGACGACTGACGACTGAGGACTGACAACTGACAACTGACAACTGACAACTTGCATGAGAGCTGACAGCTGCTCCTACGCGTCGCTCGACGGGACCCAGGGAATACGGGCAACCTCGATACCTTCGTCGGCGAGGGAGCGAGACTCCGCTTCGGTCGCTTCGCCATAGATGCCGCGCGCTTTGGCCTCGCCCTGGTGGATGCGACGCGCTTCGGCGGCGAAGCGCTCGCCGACATATTCGCAATTCTGTTCGACCTGGCGGCGCACCTGTTGCAGCATCCGGCGGAGCTGCTCAGGCGACGGTGGCGGCGCGTCGGCGGCGGCGCGCCCGAGCCGCGGCGCCATCGGCGCCTTCTCGATGCCAGTGTCGCCGCATTCCGGGCAAGTCACGAGGCCGCGCGCCGCCTGACGCTCATAGGTGGCGCCATCGCGGAACCACGCCTCGAACTCATGGCCGCCGGCACATTTCAGCGTGAAGAGTATCATCGCATACTGGACCTTCTGCCCATCTGATACACGTCCCGAGACGATTCAGCAATCCGCATGGTCGAGTGCCAATGCAGCCAACAGCGCCCCCTCCCGCCCCGGTTCCATCGGCCTGGATCCGCCGCTTTTTGCCGCTGATCCCGCCGCACGGACGCGTGCTCGATCTCGCGGCCGGCAGCGGGCGTCATGCCCGATTGTTGCGCGAAGCCGGTTACTCGGTGGTTGCCGCGGATCGCGATATCGCCGCGCTCGAGTTTGCGTTGTCGGGCGATTCTTTCTGCGAAATCAAAAAGATAGACCTTGAGGACGGAGCCCCCTGGCGGCTCGGCGGCGGGTATCACGGCGTCGTCATCGCGAATTACCTGTGGCGGCCGCTGCTCCCCCATCTGGCGGCGGCGTTGGCGCCGGGCGGAGCCCTCCTCTACGAGACCTTCATGCTTGGCCAGGAGCGGTTCGGGCGGCCCAGCAATCCCGATTTCCTGTTGCGGCCGGGCGAGCTGCTGGCGGCGTTCCTCGACCGGCTCTCCATCGTCGCCTTCGAGCAGGGCGAAGTCGCGGCGCCGCGCCCGGCCATGGTCCAGCGGCTTGCCGCGGTGAAGGGCGAGCCCGGCCGCCTGCCGCTCGGTTAGCGCCCTATTCCGCCGCAAGCGCGGGCTTCTTCGCCGGCGCGGCGAAAGGCCGGTCATGGGTCAGCGACGGCACGGCGCGCCGCGCCTCGGCTACTTTCGCGGTGTCGATCTCGGCGAGGATGAAGCCGATGCCGTCCTCCGCTTCGGCGAGGATCTCGCCCCAGGGAGCGACAATGAGCGAATGGCCGTAGGTCTTGCGCCCCTCGGCATGCTCGCCCCATTGCGCCGGAGCGAAGACGAAACAGCCGGTCTCGATCGCCCGCGCCCGCATCAGCACATGCCAATGTGCGCGACCGGTCGGCACGGTGAAGGCGGAAGGGATGGTGAGGAAATCCGCGCCGGCCTGCGCCAAGGCGCGATAGAGATGCGGGAAGCGCAGATCGTAGCAGACGGTAAGGCCGAGAACGCCCCAGGGGAGCGGTGCCAGCACCGCGCCCTCGCCGGGACGGAAGGCGTTCGATTCGCGGTAGCTCTCGCCGCCCGCGAGCTCGACGTCGAACATGTGAATCTTGTCGTAGCGCGCCGCGACCTTGCCGTCGGGTGCCAGCAGGAAGGAGCGGTTGGCGAGCCGCTCATCGCCGTCCTCGCGCCGCACCACGGCCGATCCGAGCAGTAGCCAGGCCTGGGTCTCCCGCGCCAGCTCGCGGAATGCCGCGAGCATCGGATGGGCGGCCTCGCCCTTCGCCTTGGCGAGGCGCTGCTGCCGCTTGGGCTCGATCATGTCGCTCACTTCCGGCGTCATGATCAGCTCGGCCCCGGCGGCGCGCGCCGAGCGGATCAGCGCGCTTGCCGCGGCGATGTTGGGCTCGACCTCGCGCGCCGAGGAAAGCTGGACGCAAGCGGCGGTGAAGCGGCCGCTCATGAGGGGGCAATTCCGAGCTTGGCATCGAGCTTGCCGGCGCGCTCCAGCGCGTAGAGATCGTCCGAGCCACCGATGTGCTCGTCATCGATGAAGATTTGCGGGACGGTCTGCCGCCCGCCCGAGCGCTTTACCATCTCGTCGCGCTTGTCGCTGTGCTCGATCACGTCGATGTTGACGTAAGGAACGCCCTTCTTCTCGAGCAGGTTCTTGGCCCGTGCGCAATAGGGGCAGAACATCGTCGCGTAGATCTCAACCCGGGCCATGATCGCTCCCGCCGCAATTCGCTCCGTTCCATCTAGTGGAAAACGGCGGCAAATCAAGACATTTCCGCGCCGCGCGCGCAGCCGCGCGCCTGGGTGCGGTGCGGGCGAAGGCGGAACAGCGCCGCAGCGGGGTCCGTTGAGCCGGTGAGGCTAGAGGGAGACAGGACCATGCGATTTGCGGCGATGGTGGCGCTCGTTCTGATGCTTTCGGGCTGTGGCACGCTGGTCGGCGCCGGCGCCGGCGGCCTTGCCGGCAACCAGTTCGGCCATGGCAGCGGCAAGACCGCCGCGACGGCCGCGGGCGTGGTCGGCGGCGGCTTGCTCGGTCACGCCCTGACCGGTGATTGAGGCGATGCAGGGCCTGCTGGTCAGGCTTCCAGCCGCACAGTGCGCGCCAGGGTAAGCACA
>JASHUO010000312.1 GCA_030039975.1 Alphaproteobacteria bacterium | reverse complement strand
GCTTCGCCCTGCAGCTGGCGACAGATCGCTCGCTCGCCGGGCGCGAGCTGTACTTTGCCGTGCGCCGCGACCATGTACGCCTCGGCCGCACCGACGCCGCGACGCCAAGCCTCAACGCGGTGAGCGGCAGGGTCCGCGCCGTGGAGTATCAGGGTACCTACGTCAAGGTGACGGTTGACCCGGCGACGCCTGGCGCGAAGGCGGAGGGCGGCGACGATTTCGTCGCCTATGTCGAAGAGGGCGACTATTTCCGCGATCCGGTGTTGCCGGGAACGATGGTGGTGGGATCATGGCAGATCGACGAAGCCCACGAGCTTGCGAGCGGATCCACCACCGCTCCGGCACGGTGACGGCAGAGCCGCCGAGGACAGGAGGCATCGACCCATGGACATCACGGTGACGGTGAACGGGCGGCAGATCAAGGCGGCGGTCGAGCCGGTCACCTTGCTCGTGACCTGGCTGCGCGAGACGCTGGGCCTTACCGGGACGCATATCGCCTGCGACACCAGCCAGTGCGGCGCCTGCACCATTCATGTCGGTGGCCGCTCGGTGAAGAGCTGCACCATGCTCGCGGTCGAAGCCGACGGCGCCGAGCTGGTCACGATCGAAGGGCTGGCCGGGCAGGATGCGCTTCATCCGATGCAACAAGCCTTCCACGAGCATCACGGCTTGCAATGCGGCTTCTGCACACCGGGTATGGTGATGAGCGCCGTCGACCTCGCCAAGACCATCCCCGATGCCTCGGAAGCCGAGATTCGCGCCTGGCTGAAAGGCAATCTTTGCCGCTGCACCGGGTATCAGAACATCGTCAAGGCGGTCCGCGCCGGGGCGGCCGCGCTGCGCACTTCCTGAACAGGAGAAAGCCATGGCTCAAGACGGCATTGGCGCCGCGGTCCGCCGCAGGGAAGACCGCCGCTTTCTGACCGGGCGCGGCAAATATGTTCACGACATCGTCCTGCCCCGGCAGCTCCATGCCGTGTTTCTGCGCTCGCCGCACGCGCATGCCGAGATCGTCGCCATCGACACGGCGGCAGCGGCGAGCCCCGAGGTGGTTGCGGTCTTCACCGCCGACGATGTGACTGGCCTCAACGGGGTTCCCTGCGCCTGGGGCATCGCCGGCAAGGATGGACGGCCGATGAAGGAGCCGAAGCACCCGCTGCTCGCCTCGGGCAAGGTGCGCCATGTCGGCGATCCCATCGCGATGATCGTCGCAGAGAGCGTCGCCGCCGCCAAGAACGCCGCCGAGCGCATTGCGGTCGAGTACCGGGTTCTACCGGCGGTGACCGAAGTCGCCGAGGCGGTGAAGCCGGGCGCGCCGCAGCTCTATGCCGACGTGCCGGGCAACCTCTGCTGCGACTGGGCGGTGGGCGACGCGGCAGCGACGGCTGCCGCCTTCGCCAAGGCCCATCACGTCGCCAAGCTCGACCTCGTCAACACGCGGCTCGTGCCGAACGCCATGGAGCCGCGCGCGGCGCTCGCCGATTACGAGCCGGCAACCGGCGATTTCACGCTCTACACGACAACCCAGCTCCCCCATGTCGCCCGCGTGCTGATCGGCGTGCTGATGCTCGGCATCCCGGAGCGCAAGCTGCGCGTGGTGGCGCCGGATGTCGGCGGCGGCTTCGGCAGCAAGCAGGTCGTCTATTGCGAAGAAGGTCTCGTCACCTGGGCCGCTGGCCGGCTCGGCCGGCCGGTCAAATGGGTGGCGGAGCGCAGCGAAGCCTTTGTTTCCGATGCGCAGGGGCGCGACCACGTGACTCACGCCGAGCTCGCCCTCGACCGCGACGGTAAATTCCTCGGCCTGCGCGTCTCCACCCTCGCCAATATCGGCGGCTATGTCTCGACCTTCGGCCCCAACATTCCGACCAATCTCTATGGACCGCTTCTCGCCGGCGTCTACACCACGCCGGCGATCTATTGCGAAGTCAAAGTGATGTTTACCAATACGGTGCCGACCGACGCCTATCGCGGCGCGGGCAGGCCGGAAGCGACCTATGTCCTCGAGCGCCTGGTCGACGTGGCGGCGCGCGATCTCAATCTCGATCGTGTCGAAATCCGGCGACGCAACTTCATACCGGCGAACGCTTTCCCCTATCAGACACCGGTCATGCTGCATTACGACACCGGCGATCACGAGGCGACGCTGGCAAAGGCGCTCGAGCTGTCGCGCTGGAGCGGCTTCGCCGAGCGGCGCAGGGCGGCGGCGGCGCGCGGCCGGCTCCGCGGCATCGGCATCGTCACCTATATCGAGGCCTGCGGGCTGGCGCCGTCGCGCATTGCGCAGCAGCTGGGAGCGCGCGGCGGGCTCTTCGAAAGCGCCAATGTCCGCGTCAACCCGTCGGGAGACGTGACCGTCTTCACCGGCGCGCACAACCACGGCCAGGGCCACGAGACGGTTTTCGCTCAGCTCGTCGGCGAGTTGCTGGGCGTGCCGAGCGACTGCGTCGAAATCGTCCATGGCGACACCGCGCGCAGCCCCTTCGGCCTCGGCACGTATGGCTCGCGCTCGGCCGCGGTGGGCGGCGCCGCCATCGCCAAGGCGGTGGGCAAGATCGTCGACAAGGGTCGGAAGATCGCCGGGCATCTGCTCGAAGCGAGCGAGCAGGATATCGAGTTCAAGGAGGGCTACTTCGGCGTCGCCGGCACCGATCGCCGCAAGAGCTTCGCCGAGATCGCCGGGGCCGCCTATACGCCGCCGCCCAGCTATCCGCTCGAAACCCTGGAGCCCGGCCTCGAGGAGACCGCCTTCTACGATCCCGTCAATTTCACCTTCCCCGGCGGCTGCCACGTCGCCGAGGTCGAGATCGATCCGACCACCGGCGCCCTGGAGGTGGTTTCCTACGTTGCGGTCGACGATGTCGGCACTGTGCTCAATCCCATGATCGTCGAAGGGCAGATCCATGGCGGTGTCGTGCAGGGGCTCGGCCAGGCGCTGGGCGAGAACTGCGTTTACGACCGCGCCAGCGGCCAGCTCCTCACCGGATCGTTCATGGACTATTGCATGCCCCGCGCCGATGATCTGCCGAACATCGTCGTCGCGACGCACAGCACCCCGTCGCGCCACAACCCGATCGGGGTCAAGGGCTGCGGCGAAGTCGGCACCATCGCGTCGCCCGCGACGGTGATGAACGCGGTGGTCGATGCGCTCGCCGAGTACGGCATCGTCCA
>JASHUO010000311.1 GCA_030039975.1 Alphaproteobacteria bacterium | reverse complement strand
ATCGATTTCGTCTATCGCGTCTGCGCTTACCTGCCGCTGGTCGGCCTGCTCACGGCGCTCCTGCCCAACATCGAGGCGCCACGGGCCCGCCGACAGGGATAGCCGCCGATCCGCCCTCGACCCGCGTAAGCGCTAGCCCGCTCTTCGCTGCGCTACATCTTCTGATGCATCGAGGGGTGACGGTTGCCGCAAGAGTCCGCGACTCTCCCCAACGGGCCGATCTGCACATAGAGGTGGCCGATCATGAAGACGGCGCGAATGATGTCGTTGTGATCCAACCATAGACGCTCGCTCGCCGGCTGATAGCCGTTCCCGGGCGCGGCGGGCGTATCGCAGGATCGAGCCGAAGGGCCGTAGTCGGCGGAGAGCGTCTCGAGCACGGCACGAAACACCGGCGGATTGGCGCCGTGCCGTTGACGCTCGAACATCACCCGCATCAGTCCGTGCGTGGTTTTGTCCATCTGAAAATAGACGGTGAAGGGAAAGCCGCCGAGCATCTGATTACGCAACGCGACATCGACATAGCTGTCGCCGAACTCGATCGGCCGGGCCAGTCGAATGGCCCGGCTGCCGAAATGATGCGCGAGCTCATCGGATCCCTCGCCCCAATGGATGCCTGCCAGGACCGGCGCCAATGCCGCAGCGCGGGCCTGCGTCGCCGGCAGCAGTGAGCCCAGGAACGCGGTGAGCACGACGCAGCAACCGGCAACGAGCGTTCGCACCATACGGCACCACCTGTAACGTGCCCGGGCGCCGAATTCGCATTCGCGCCAGAAGGAGTTATAGCAACAGGTTCACCATAACTTCTGCTGCCAGAGGAGCGGGCCGATCTCGCGATCGCCGGTCGCCGGATCGACGATGGTGACGACAAACGTCGCTCCGCCCGCTCCGAAGTTTGTGCCCCAATGCCGGACCTCCTGGATCTTGGCGAATACCGTGCTGCCGGGCGCCAGCGTCACCGTCTTGAACTGATTCGGATAGAGCTGATCGCTCCGCACCTCAATCTCGTAAGTGCCGGGCCGGACGTCACGATAGAACACGGTGCCGGGAGCGTTATTGCCGATCTTCTCGCCGTTGAGCGACACCGCCGTAAATTCCGTCGTGTCATAGGGATTGAGCTCGCGGTAGACGTACACTCGTGCTTTGTCCGGAGGAACCGGCACGGCGGCAGCGCTCAGTCCCTTCGGGCCAGGCGAGGCGCAGGCGGCGAGCCCTATGGCAATCACGGACAAAGCGAGCAGCAGGTGAGCTTTCATGGCGCGTTCCTTATTCAGGAGAAGTGCGCACGAAAGCCCTTCGCAGGAGTGATCGCGGTCACATAGGTTGGTCGGGCTCAAGTCTCACGTGGTGCCGCTTCGCGTAAGCGCCACTTCCGGACGTTTGGACCGGTCTTATTCGCGCTTAGGCAAACCCTGCCGCACTAACGCTTCGCCAGAGCCGCCAAGTGCTCGTCCAGAAACCGTCGCGTCCGTGTCCATGCGTCTGTCGTCGCAGGCTCGTCGTATTCCAGCCAATGGCCCATGTATCGCCGGCCCGGTTGAAGCTCCGCGATGTCGAAGGCGTGATAGGCGTTTGGATAGACGACGATATCGATCGTGACGCCCGCATCGCCGGCGCGCTTGACCAGCTCTTGGCACGCTTGCGCCGGCGTCCAATCGTCGAGCGCGCCGATCAAGATCAGTGTCGGCGCCGTCATGATGCCGGAATTTTGCACGCAGAACCCCGGATAATACGCGATGACGGCGCGGAACTTCCTCGGGAACGACTGCTCGATCCTGCCGCGCTCGACGGCCAGCATCGCCGCGCCGCCGCCCATCGAATAACCCAGAACGCCGATGCGATCGGGATCGACGAAATCCTGCGCCGCCAGGAAGTTCAGGCCGCTATAGGCATCGGACGCTTGGTCGTTCTGCGCCGTGTTCAGACCGCCGCAGGCACTGGGCCCGCCCCGCGAGCCGAGGCTGTCGATCGCGAGGCCGACATAGCCCCATGATTTCAGCCGCTCGGCCATGAGGATGTTTTGCGCAAGCAGCCCGCCGCAGCCGTGGAGAATGACCACGGCCGGAAAGGGACCAGCCCCGCCGGGTTTGGCGAGGTAACCGAGAAGCTTGGTGGATGCCGTGCCGGCGGGGGCGCTGAATTGAACCAACTGCGCCGCGGCGGCATCCGCCGCCGGCACGATCCATGTCAGCATGAGCACGAGAAGACGCGCGGTGAATGATCTCAAAAAGGCGATCGGCATGTGTGTCCCCCAATCAGTCACCGCGAAAGACGTGGCACGCGACGACAGGGTCTCACGTCAACTGACGGCTTTCTCGCACCCTCGATAACCCTGGTTTCGGTCCGTTATCGGATCAGGTCTCCTCTTGCTCACGGTAGAGACCGAGCCACTTCATAAGCGGTGCATCGGTGAAGCTGAAAAGAAATGAGGGGCGTTCACCCGTGTTGACGTGCTTGTGGAAGGTCCAGGTTGGCACCGTGAACACGTCCTTGTCCTCCCAGGCGAGCTTCTCGTCACCCACCATCGAGTAACCAGAGCCCTCGACGACGTGATAATTGGTGCAGCAGACGTGACGATGTGCCCGGGTCTGCCGTCCCGGGCGCAACATCTGGATGTAGCACCCGATCGTCGGCATGGCGGGCCCGCCGGTCGCCGGGTTCGTGTACTCGAAAATCACACCATCGAACGGACTGCCGTCGGTTTCCGCCGCCAGCCGCTCCAGGGCCGTCCGAACCTGCGACATGGGGTAGTGCCACATCGGTGAGTACGTGTTGGCGGGTGCCACATCCCAGGCCGGCTTGAGCCCGCCGCTGGCGTACTTCGCGACGCTTGGATCGGCACCCGGGCCAACGCGTTGCCGGTGCTCGTTGTATTCCTCGAAAAAGTTGGCCTCCAACATTCGCAGCAGCGGAATGTCGAGGCCGTCGAGCCAGATCATCGGCTGATCGGTGTCGTTCACGTGGTCGTGCCACGTCCAGTTCGGGGTCAGCACCAAGTCGCCCGGATGCATCGGAATTCGCTCGCCATTCACTACCGTGCAGCCGCCCTCGCCTTCGATGATGAAGCGCAACGCCGATGCGGAATGACGATGGGCGCGCGCGATCTCACCGGGCATCACGATCTGGATGTTGGCGAGCAGGGTGTTGCTCGCGGAAAGCCCCGGCAGCCCAGGGTTGGTCAACCGCAGCACCCGTCGTTCGGCCTGCTCCGTGCCAACGAGCTGAGCTGCGCGCATGGCTTGGGGCCGCAAGTCGCGCCAGTGCCACACATAGGGCACGGCCTTGCTATCAGGCTCGACGCTGATGCCTCCGCCGGTCCAGGACGGAAAAACATTCTGCGATCGAAGTTGAGCGTAGTACGCCTGCAGCTCTTCTTCCGGCGACTGGATGTCGGAAAGCTTCAAGATCGCCATACTCGGACCCTCCTTGCAAGGCGCGGACTCAGCCATTCCCCTCGCTGGTACTACTCCTTGAGCCCCGCTTCGGTGGCCGCGAGCTTGCCCAGCGCCGACCAATCCAGGTCGGTCCCCTCCAACACCTCCGTCGCGATCAGACGATCGCGAACGATTGCCGCCAACGGCATCGGCACGCAGGCATGCTCGGCCTCGGTGAGCGCCAGGCGCAAGTCTTTTGCCGCGAGCCGAACGGTCATGCCGGGGCTGTATTGGCCATGCGCGATCCGACCGCCATAGCTCTTGTGGACTTTGCCGTCGAACAGCGAGCCGGTGAGCGTCTCGAATGCGGTCTGCGGACTGATGCCACACTTGCGGAGGAGGGCGATTACCTCACCCATGCTCTGCAACGTCGCTGCGGTCAGCACATTCCCGGCAAGCTTCATCACATTGGCGAGCGCAGGCTCGTCACTGATCACGAACAGCTTTCGCCCGAGTTTTTCGACCACCTTACGGACGCGGTCGATGTCGCCGGGAGCGCCGCCGGCAAGCAGGTAGATGTCACGATGATGCGCAAGGTCCGGGTTGCCCAGCACGGGGAGCGCAACATAGCCTTGGTCACGCGCACGGTGCTGGTTGGTAAGGCGGCGCGAAAGATCGGCGCTGATCGTGCTGGTCGAGACATGGATCGAGCCCCGGCCAAGCAGGGGAATCAGCGCTTGCGCCACGGAAGCAACGGCGTCGTCGTCGGGCAGCGATGTCAGCACGATGTCGCAGGCCGCGATATCTGTCATTTCCCGCGCTGCGACGGCCCCCTTCTTCACAAGGGCATCAACGATTTCGGATTTTCTGTCGAACACCATGACGCGATGGCCGTCCGCCAGCAGGTTCTCGGCGAAGGCATCACCCATATGCCCCAGGCCGATCACCCCGACCTTTTCTGTCCCAGCATCGGATCCAGTCAAATCGAACCTCCTTCCAGGTTTGCCGGACATCATCGCGCCAGCGCAGCCGCAATGTGCCGGATCGCTGAGGTTCGGGATCTTCTCGCGCTTGGCCCGCGTTGCGACGCGGTTGCCATGGTCCGGATCATGCTCACGGCGACAGCCCGCGAACCGGGCCTCACCGGGCTCTTCGGGTCTGGAGGCGTCAGCGCAGAAGCCGCGCAGCCCGCAGTCCGATCGTGGTTCCTCTGTCGCCTACAAGCAAGGGTTCCGGTGAACCTTTAGTCATGGGCATCGCTTGATCGCTCTAAGGAAACCAGCGCGCTAATTGCTCGACTTTCAATGCGCGCCACCGTGATGGCGACGCGCCGCTCCCCGGTTGCCTTCAGCGGGGCTTCCGCGCTGGCGGCCGTGGACGTTGAATGCCCGGGTCCAGCGCCTTTCTCAGCCACCACAGAGCGCGCTCCGTATCCCGGCGAGCCTGCCGCAGCTCATCCGAATGCAGCGCGAGCACGGCGGCCTCCAACAGGCGCCGCGCCCGCTCGCGCGGCGTTTCTCCATCCTCCATGGATCCCCCCGTTACGCCGACCGCGTTCCCCGTCATGGTTTGTCGGGCTTGGACGCGAGCCGTTCCAGGCCAGCCTCGATCAAGCGGCGGATGGCTTCGGCCTCGGTTTTGAGGTGATGCTCGAACCGGTAGTCGCCGATGGCCGTTGCGGTCGCTGCGGAAAGCGTCACCATTTTTCGGACGGGGCACTCGATATTCTTCGGGCGCGGCATGTGTCAGCGCAGCCTACAATCTGGAGCGGCTATAGAAGCAAGAGCCTGTTTGGCGCTGGGCCCTGTTACTCCGCAGCGACCCGCCGTCCGAGCGCCGCGGTATCCGAGTTGCTCGCTGTTCCGGTCGTGAGCTGGGCGTAGACTTGGCACAAGAATCCACCGCTCAGCGCGAGCGCGATGAACCAGCAGACATATCCGATCAGCTCGACAATCGGCTGGGCAAGCGCGCCGAGGGCGCCCGTCAGCTCGAACGAGAGCACCGCCCAGAGCCCAAGCGGCGGCAACACGCAGGCAAGCCAACCATAGAGGATCGATGCGGTGTTACCACGGCTCTGTTGCCAAAGCGGGGCGAGGAGCGGACCTGGTACCTCGATAGCGACGGCTGGCAGCACGATCAGCAGGCGCGGCAAGATGACCGTCGCGGCAATGGTGGCCGGGATCGAGAAAGCGAATCCGGCAATAAGCCGGAGCGTCGGCATGAGCGAGAGCGAGCCGCCATGGACAATGGTGAGAGCGGCTGCCCACCAGGCATCGGCGTGCAGCAACATCACCAGCATGAGCAGCGGGATGCCGGGGACCAGCGCAATGGCCGATTGATAGGCGAGGAAGCGCAGCTCTCGGCCGCCGAGGGTCAAGGGCACCAGGTCGGGCGCCGGTTCCTCATCGAGGAGGGCGCGATACCAGTTCACCGAGAAGGCGGCGGAGAAGACCGCGAGGCAAGCGAGCGTGATCAGCAGCAGCACCAGCGCAATCGACTCAGGCCACGGCACCATTCTGACAAGGATGCAGCCGAGCAGGCACGCCATCCATCCGCCGGCGAGACGGCAGAACGGCCCGAGATGGAAGAACAGAACGCGATAGGTGTCGATTGCTATCGAGCGGGTTGCGATGCGCATCATGTGGCTGCGGTACTCGACCCCACCTAGGCCGCGACGCAACGACGCCGCAGCTCGATTGGCCCCCGATGCGCGATCATCGCCAGCGTGGTCAAAGGCGGCAACGTGTTTCGCCACTGATTTTTGCGAAATGCGTCGCAAGTGAGCGTCAATCGTCCCTGACGGCCACGCCGCTGACGGCCGGGTCTGCAGCCACAATCTTGCCACGCACAAATTAGCCTCGGCTTTACCGCGTCCAGGCTACGGAGATGGCAAGGCAGCGATCAGAGCTGAACTTTTTTGCAGGCGGATAAAATGCGATCCAAGCGACGACGTGAGAGGCATGAGCGCGTGAGACCCTCTGCCGTGCTGTCGATCCTCGGCAGTGACCTCGAGATCGAGGGCGACATCGTCAGCCTCGGCGAGCTGCATATCAGCGGCTCCGTCAGGGGTGACGTGGTCGCGCGCGACCTGACGCTGAGCGAGGGCGGCTCTGTCACGGGCGACGTCAGCGCCGACATTGCCGTCATCGCCGGCAATGTCGCCGGGCGCTTGACCGCCGCCTCCGTCGTGCTGAAGCCGACCGCGCGTCTCGCGGCGGACGTCACGCATGTGTCACTGACCATGGAGCCGGGCGCGGCATTCGAGGGCCTCAGCCATCGTGTCATTGCCGTCGAAGGGGCGGAGGATAGCGCCGTGCGTAAACTGCTCCTCCTCCCGCCGGTATCTCGCGAGGCGGGGCCGACCTGACTCGGACGCGATCACGACCCGCGGTGTTGGTAAGCGGACGCAGGCCGCGGCGGGCGGGGCGCACCGATATGCTGCGGATGGTCCAGAGAAGAGGGAGATCGATCCTGCTTAGCAACTAATCCGGCGGTCTCCTGCTGTGCCTGCTTCGCCTTCCACGGCGGGGACAAGATTTGTGGCAAGAAAGTCTACGAATACTCGGAGCTTGGGCGAGAGATGCCGGCTCGACGGCCATAGGACCCGAAGGGGTCCGGAGCGATCCGTGTAGTCGTCGAGCACGGTGACGAGTACGCCTTCGCGAAGTTGCCGGCCGATGGCGAAGTCCGGCAGGTAGGCGATACCGAGACCTTGTTCAGCCATACAGATGAGCGGCTCAATGGTACTTGCCACGGCCGTCCTCGGCAGTTCGGTTTCGATGCCGTCATGCTCGGGCCGCAGCGGCCATCGCTCGAACTTTCTGCTGGTCGGAAACTTGTGGTGCAGACAGGCATGAGCCTTGAGGTCGTCCGGGGTCAGCGGGATACCCTTGGCCGCCAGATAGGCCGGGGCCGCCACGAGGCGCCGGCGATATGTGCCCAAAGCCCGGGACATCAAACGCGAGTCGCCGACCTCGGCAAAGCGCACCGCGGCGTCGAAGCCCTCTCCGATCACATCGACGACCCGATCGCTGAAATCGAGATCCAGCACTATCTCGGGATAGGCCCGCATGAACGCAACGAGAGCCGGCATCATCAGCGTACCGACCAAGGGCAGGCTGACACGCAGTGTGCCGCGCGGCGCCTCGTGCGTCTGCGACAGTTCAAGCTCGGCGGCTTCGATTTCAGAAAAGATGCGCCGGCAGCGTTCGAGGAATAAGGCACCCTCCGCGGTCAGCGTAACGCTGCGCGTGCTGCGATGAAAGAGACGCACGCCGAGCCGCTCCTCCATCCGAGCCACCGCCTTGCCGATCGCCGATGACGACACGCCGAGTTGCCGTCCCGCAAGCGTGAAGCTTCGGGCTTCCGCTGCCTGAACGAAGGCATTCAGCGATCCGAGGCTGTCCATCCCCGAACTCCCATTGCGGACAATGAAGTCCGGTATGTTTGGAACTATGGCCCATTTTTCAAGCCTTCGGCAGGGCTCATCTTGGGGGCAACGCCATACCATGAAGGACTGGATCCATGAGCAATCCCGTTGTCTTGATCACCGGCGCACTGACCGGCATCGGGCGCGCCGCCGCGGTCGCCTTCGCCAAGAAGGGCGCGAAGGTGGTCGTTGCCGGTCGGCGAGATGAGGCCGGCAAGGCGCTCGTCAAGGAGTTGCGCTCTTTTGGTTCGGAGGCCGAGTTCATCAACGCCGACGTCCGCAAGGAGGATGACGTCCGCGCGCTGGTCGACAAGACCGTGGCACGGTTTGGCCGTCTCGATGTCGCGGTGAACAATGCCGGCACCGAAGGCCGGCCCAGCCCGATCACGGAGCAGACCGCGGAAAGCTATGCCGCGACGTTCGACACCAACGTTCTCGGCGTCGTCCTGAGCATGAAGCACGAAGTGCGCGCCATGCAGGCCCAGGGGAGCGGCACCATAATCAATGTCTCCTCGACCTACGGACACGAGGGGGCTGCCGGAGCCTCGATCTACGCCGGCGCCAAACACGCCGTCGAAGGCATCACCAAGTCGGTGGCGCTCGAACTTGCCAAGTCGGGAATACGCGTCAATGCCGTCGCGCCCGGCCCCACGGACACCGGCATGCTGACTCGCTTTACGCGCACGCCGGAGAACAAGGCGGCTCTCGTCACGACGGTACCGATGGGCCGCCTCGGTCTTCCGGAAGAGCTCGCCAATGCGATCGTCTTCGTCGCATCGGAAGAAGCTTCGTTCATCACCGGCCACGTCCTCAACGTCGATGGCGGCAAAACCCACTAGCTAATCCTGTCCGAACGCGGAGCAAATCCTCCGCGTTCGGCTGACCGAGGCACAGTCCAGGTTGCCTATGTCAAGCCGCAGTCGCCTCTTGACACGCTCGGCATCGCACGCGGCGTCAAGCGCTGCGGGGGCGACATGGCCCGCGCACGTGCATCGAACGCCCGCCGATACGATATGTGAGAAGGTTTCCTGAAAAAGGCTTGGAAGGATTTCCTATGCGACACGACATCGTTCCCGGGGCGCTCTTCCCCGACTACGAGCTTTCGGACCACACCGGAAAACACCGGAAGCTGTCCGAACTCCAGGGACAAGATCCGATGGTTCTGGTCCTCAGCCGCGGCGGATACTGTCCCAAGGACCGCCGGCAGGCCGAAGGGCTCGTTGAACTCCATCGCGAGCTCGAGGTTGGTTATTGCCGCCTGGTTACGATCAGCACCGACAACATCCTCGAGACGAATGAATATCGCACCGGCGTCGGTGCGCATTGGCCCTTCCTCTCGGACACACGACGCATCGTCCAAAAGGACCTCGACATCGCGGAATATACCGACTCGCTTCACAATCCCATGATCCCGCACGTCATCGTCCTCGAACCTGGTCTGCTCATTTATAAGCTCTACAACGGCTATTGGTTCTTCGGGCGGCCGACCGTGGAGGAGCTTCGTCAGGACTTGCGTATCGTGCTCAAGAAATGCCGGCGGGACTGGGACATCACGTCGCCTGAGCTCAAGGTGGCGTGGCAGCAAGGCCGCAAGGACCTCTTCTATCCCTACGGCAAGACCTACGCCCAAACGATCGGTGAGCAGGATTAGGAGGGGTGTCAGCGTAGACGGCGCGCGCTATCGTCGGCGATCCCGCCTCAGCCGCCTTCTCCGCCCTGGGGTGAGGTGGGGTGAGAGACCGCGGCGCGATGGCGCAGGCCCGCCATGCGCGGCACCGCCACGGAGAGTACCAGCACGGCAAGGCCGACCAAGGTCGGCTCGATCCAGCCGGCTTTGCCGGAGGCGAGCGTCTCGCCGGCGGCGCCGAAATCGGCGCAGGCGATCGTCATCGGCAGCTGCCCCAGCAGCGAGCCCAGCGCATAGGCGCCGAGATCGAGCCGCGTCAGGCCCAGCGCATAGTTCGACAGCGAATGCGGGATCACCGGCACCAGCCGCAGCACGGCGACGGCGCGCCAGCCGCCGCGCTCGGCGCGCAGCAGGATCGGGCCGAAGCGCCGCATGCTCTCGAGATCGACGAGCCCGTCATTGACGTAGCGCGCCAGCAGGAACCCGGCCATGGCGCCGACGACGCTGCCGAGCGCCGCCCAGAGCGTTCCCATCCAGAAGCCGAACACCGCGCCGGCGGCCACCGCCAGCACGGTGCGCGGAAAGAAGATCAGGCTGGCGACGAGTTGGGCGAGGAGGAAGAAGAGCGGTGCCGCCGGCACGGTCGCGATGGTGCGCGCGATCGCCTCGGCGTCGAGGCTGTGGCGATGGAGCACCATCCACAGGATGCCCGCCGCCACGAGCAGCAGCAGCGCGATCCTGCCGGCCAGGCGGAAGCGGGTGAGCGCTTTGGTCTCAGGCATCGTCGGGCATGATCTCCGGCAGCTTGGCACGGCGCATCAGCCACATCACCCCGAGCAGGTCGGCGATGCCGACGAAGAGGCGATCGAGTGTGCCGTAATTCGAAGCGCCGCGCTGGCGCGGCCGGTGGTTGACGGCGACCGACACGGTGCGGCCGCCGGCGCGCTTCACCAGCGCCGGCAGGAAGCGGTGGCAATGGTCGAAGAACGGCAGGTCGAGGAAGAGGTCGCGGCGGAACAGCTTCAAGCCGCAGCCGGTATCGGGCGTACCGTCGCCGAGCAGCGCGCCGCGCACGCGGTTGGCGATGCGCGACGAGAGGCGCTTCACCGCGCTGTCGCGCCGCTGCTGCCGCCAGCCGGCGACGAGAAGCGGCTCGGTCGCGGGCGCCGCGCGCGCGATCTGCCAGAGGCGCGGGATGTCGGCGGGGTCGTTCTGCCCGTCGCCGTCGAGCGTCGCGATCCACGGCGCTGCCGCCGCTTTGACGCCGGTGCGGATGGCTGCGCTCTGCCCGGCGCTGCGGCGGTGGCGGATGAGGCGCAGCCGCGGGAAGCCTTGGGCCAGGGCGCGCACCGAGGCGGCGGTCTCGTCGCTCGAGCCGTCATCGACATAGACGATCTCGTAGTCGCAGGACCCCTCGAGAGCGGCGCGGATCTCGGCTACCAGCGGCGCGATGTTCGGCGCTTCGTTGCGCACGGGAATGACGACCGAAAGCTCCATCAGGCGACGCGGTTTAGCACGCTTCGGCAGCAGGGGCAAAAGCAAGATGCTTCCGCCGCGGGTCCAGCGCGCCGCCTTTTTGCAGCTCCGATCCGCCCCATTGGCGGGGGCGGGGCCTCGGTTTATCCTCTCGCCATGAAGCGCCTGCTGCTCGCTCTCCCGATCGCCGCTCTGGCTTTTGCCTCGGCGCAAGCGGCGCAGGACGATCCGCGGCTCAATGCGCTCTTCGCCACGCTCAAAAGCGCCAAGACCGATGACGAGGCGAGCGCGGCGGAGCAGCAAATCTGGCAGATCTGGTCCGAGAACAAGAATCCCGAGGTCGAGCGGCTGATGCGCCAAGGCATGGCGGCGATGGCCGAGGACGACCAGGACGGCGCACTCGACAAGTTCGACGACGTGGTCAAATACGACAAGAACTTCGCCGAAGGCTGGAACAAGCGGGCTACGGTCGAATTCAGCATGGGCGACTACAAGGCCAGCATCGCCGATATCGAGCGCACCCTGGCGCTCGAGCCGCGCCATTTCGGCGCGCTCTCCGGGCTCGGCCAGATCTATCTCGCGCTCGACCGCAAGCAGCTGGCGCTCAAGGCGTTCCGCGACGCACTGGCGATCGACCCGCATCTCCCGGGCATTCAAGAGGTGGTCGAGAAGCTCGAGAAAGAGGTCGAAGGGACGCCGCTGTAAGCGCGTTGAAGCCGGTTTCCATCGAGTGATCACCACCTGTCGCCGTCCCCGCGAAGGCGGGGACCCAGAGCCACGTGCTCCGCTCATCGGGGCTGAAGCTTCTGGATGCCCGCTTTCGCGGGCAAGGCGATCGTTGAGGGGCGAGATGCGTAGATTTCCCAGCGCTTTCGCAAGGGACGGCAACGAAAGAAGTGGCTCTGTGGCCTCGAAAACTGGCGCTAGGGATATTTAAACCGGCCGCGTCGTATCACCGCTGTAGCAAGGCTGGTGATCGCTAAAATGCCGGTTAATTCCGCCGCTCTCATTGCCGCCACACGGCTCGGCTTTGCCGCCCGCGCCGG
>JASHUO010000310.1 GCA_030039975.1 Alphaproteobacteria bacterium | reverse complement strand
GGCGCGAGGCGCTCGGTCGCTTCGAGCGGCGTTGCCGGCAGCGCCGCAAGCCGCGCGGCCTCTGCCGCCTCATCGAGCCGCAGCGCCGGCACGCCTGCGGGCAACGCCAAGGATCCGGCCGTCACCACCAGCGCCGCGCCGGCATCCTCGAGCAGGAAGGCGAGCCGCGCCGCGGGCAGGCCCCGCTCCAGCGCCAGGTAGCCGCCGCCCGCCTTCACCACCGCCAGCAGTGCCACCACCAGATCGAGCGAGCGCTCCAGCGCCACCCCCACCACCCGCTCCGGACCCACCCCGAGCGCGATCAGCCGCCGCGCCAGGCAGTTGGCACGCGCCTCGAGCGCGGCATAGCTGAGGCTCTCTCCGCCGCACACCGCCGCGACCTCCGCCCCGTGCCGCCGCGCCGCCGCGGCGAAGAGGTCGGCGAGCGTCGCCGCCGGCACCGCCGCCGCCGTCGCGTTCCAGCCCGCGATGACCTGATGCCGCTCTTCCGCCGATAGCAGCGGCAAGGCGGCGGCCGATGTCGCGTCATCCTCGAGATAGGCGTCGAAGAGCACGCGGAACCGCCGCGCGAGATCCTCGACTTCGGGCGGGGAGAGGTGTTGCGTATTGAAGGCGAATTCGAACAGAACCGGCTTCTCGCGGTGATATTCGCGCACATAAAGCGCGAGCGGGTTCAGCTCGTAGCCGCCGGTCAGGCCGATCAGCTGGAAGGGCGCGTCGCCGATCGGGAAATCGTAGTCGTTCTTCTCGTAGGACAGCGCGACGTCGAAAAGCTGCCGGCGCCCGAGCCGCGATAGGCTGAGAGCGTGCTGCACATCCGGGATCGGCGCGCGCTGATGCCGATAGTCGCGCCGCAGCTGCTCACCGACCTGCGCTACGAGAGAGCGGATGGGAGCTGACCCGTCGATCTCCAAGTGCAGCGGCATCATGCCGGCGAACATGCCGATCATGCGCTTGAACTCTGCCGTCGGGCGGTTGAGGATCGGCACGCCGATGGTGATGTCGCGGCGCCGCAGGGTCCGCCCCACCAAGGTGGCCAGCAATGCGGTCAGCACCGGGAACGGCGTCGTGCCGCGCGCTCGGCAGGTGTCGAGAAAGTGCTGATACAGCGGCCAATCGATCCAAGACTTGATCGAACGCGCCGGCGTATAGACCTCGAGCGCGCCGGAACTCTGCCGCGGCGGTAGGAGCGGGTCGGGGAGCTCGCGAAAGCGCTCGACCCAATACCCGATGTCGCGCACGCGCCGCGCCGACAAGCGGTAATCCGCGTCCTCGGCGATGAAACTCCCATAGGAAAGCGACGCGATCTCGCTCTCGACATCGCCGTCCAGGATCGCCTTGTAGGCGTCGGCCACGGCGCGAATCATCAACGAGATGCCGAGGCCGTCGATGATCAGGTGGTGGTAGCGGATCAGCAGGAACCAGCGCCGCTCGCGCCCCTTCGCCAAGGTGAAATGAAACAGCGGCCCGCGCTCGGCGTCGAAGACGCGGGTGAAGTCCTTGTCGATGACCTCGAGAAAGGCGGCTTCCGGATCGTCGGCGTCGCTGAGATCGATGAAGGCGACCGGCGGCGCGCGGCCGGGATGGCAGGATTGCTTCGGCTCGTCGCCGTGGAATCTGAGGCGCAGCGCGTCGTTGCGCGCCATCGCCAAGGCGACGGCGCAGTGGAACACCGCCGGGTCGATCGCGCCGAAAATCCGGAGATACCCGCCGATAATATAGAATCTCGGATCGGTGCCGCTCTGCAGGTCGAGCCACACCGGCATCTGAGCGGAGGTCAGATCGAGCCAGTCAATCTCCGATGCCGAACGCGATGCGCCGTCCATCTGCCTGTCGGACCCCGCAACTCCCTTTTGGTTATGCGCTCTAGAGTGAGCGAAACTCGGCGGTGGGGCAACGGTTTAGGCGCAACGCTTCGGCATTGCAATCAGAGGCGCGGTCGCGGCGGTGCGGGACCGGCACTGGCGGACGCGGCGACGCTTTTCAAAAAGGGGGGTGGCGCGGTCGAGGTTATGCCTTGCCGGGATGTTCCATGGCCTTGCGCAGGCTGAGCGGCCGCATATCCGTCCAGACGGCGCGCACATAGTCGAGACATTCCTGCTTGGTGCCGGTCTTCCCGGCAGCGCGCCAGCCGCGGGGAACCTCCAGCTCGGCGAGCCAGAGCGAGTATTGCTCTTCGTCGTTCACCAGCACGGTATAGGGCCGCGTATCTTCGGACTCGTCGCTTCCCACACGCCACCTCGGCAGCCAGTCGCGGGCAGTCACCCTAAGATCGCCGCCCGTGCGGGTCAATGCCGCGGGCGGTTCTTAGGTCACGACGGTCAGATTGGCCCGCCGCTTGGACATGGCGCCGAGATCGAACACCGTGTCGTGGAAAGCGCGCAGCGTGCTGCGATGGCCGATGCTGACGACGGTCGGTTGCCAGGGTGCGGCGCGGAGGAGACGATAGAGCTGTGCTTCGCAGGCCTCGTCGAGCGCCGAGCTCGCTTCGTCCATAAACACGATCGACGGCTGGATCAGCAGCACGCGGGCAAAGGCCAGCCGCTGCTGCTCGCCCAGCGACAGGCGATGCGCCCAGTTCTGCGCCGAATCGAGCTCGTCGATGAGTTCGGGGATCCCGACCTCGCGCAGCACCGCGGCGATGCGCGCGGTCGGCACGGCGAGGTCCTCGCGTGGATAGAGCACGGCGTGCCGCAGCGTGCCGAGAGGCAGGTAGGGGCGTTGCGGCAGGAAGAGGCACGTGCCCTCGGGCAAGCGGATACGCCCGCGCCCATAGGGCCAGATGCCGGAGATGGCGCGTAGCAGCGTGCTCTTGCCGGTGCCGGTGGGACCGGCGATGAGGAGCGCCTCGCCCGCCGGCACCGAGAATCCGACATTCCGCAGCAGCGGCGTGCCGTCCGGCAGGTCGAGCTCGAGCTCGCTCACCTCGACGCCGGTGCCACGGGTGCTGACCTCGATCTGTTGCGGCGCGCGTGCCGCCGCGGCGATCGCGTTCACGCGCCGGTCGAAGCCGCTCAACCGTTGGACCACGGATTGCCATTCCGCGATATCGATATAGTTCTTGATCAGGTAGGAGAGCGACACCTGCAGCTCGAAGAAAGCGCCGGCCGTCTGCATCAACCCGCCGATCGTCATGCGCTTGGAGAAATACATCGGGGCGGCGACGATCATGGGGAAGATGACCGCGACCTGGTCGTAGCTCCTGGTGTACCAGCCCAGCAGCTTGACCCGTTTCATGATCGCCCAGAAATTGCCGACGACATTGGTGAATCGGTCGGTGAACGTGCCGAGTTCGCGGCCCTCACCGCCGTAAAGGGCAACGCTCTCCGTATTCTCGCGCAGCCGGACCAGGCTGAAGCGGAAATCCGCTTCGTAGCGTTGCTGGTCGAAATTGAGCCGCACCAGCGGCCGGCCGATCTTGAAGGTGAGCCAGGTGCCGCCCACGGCGTAGATCAGCCCCACCCAGACCATATAGCCAGGGACGGTGATCTGCCCCCAGGGTCCGAGCGGGACCGTCAGCGGTCCCGAGATCACCCAGAGGATGGCAAGGAACGAGACGACGGTGATACCGGCATTGAGGAAGCCGGTGGTGCCGATGCTCAGATTGATCGAGTACTTGGTGAAGCGGTC
>JASHUO010000309.1 GCA_030039975.1 Alphaproteobacteria bacterium | reverse complement strand
CGAAAGAATGGGCGAAGGCCGCCGCCTCGCTTTCCCCCGGCGACCACTGAAATTCGTGGAACATGCCGAATTCCATCGGTCCTCCTGCCGCCTTGCGGCGTCGCTTTTCCTCCGGCCGGACCCCGTCTCGGCGGGATTCCGGCATAGACCGGCTAGCCTAAGCCCAATTTTGCCGCGAGTCTCGTCTTTGCTGATCGAGCGCTCAGGCGGCTATTGCGCGGCTTCGCTGGCGGCCAGGCGGACGAGCTTGATCCGCTTGCCCGCGGCGGTGAGGGCGAGGCGCCCATGCTTCAGGTCGAGCGCGTCCTTGCCGAAGAGCTCGGCGCGCCAGCCCTGCAGCGCCCGCACCGGCGCCGCATCGTCGGCGGCGATCATCTCGAGATCCTCGCTGTCGGCGACCAGCTTCTGCGCCACGTCGTTCTCCTCCGCGCGCAGCTTCAGCAGCACGCGCAGCAGGTCGACCAGCGGGGCGATCCCGGGCGGCGGCTCGCGCCGCGGCGGCGGCTGGGGATAGTCGCTTTCGGGCAGCGCCGAGGCGCGCTTCACCGCGGCGAGCAGCTCGGCGCCGAGCTTGCCCTCGGCGAAATTGCGCCCGAGCCCGCGCGTGCGCGCGAGATCGGGGACATTGGCCGGCGCATGCGCCGCGATCTCGAGGATCGATTCGTCGCGCAGCAGCCGGTTGCGCGGCAGGTTGCGCTGTTGCGCCGCGGTCTCGCGCCAGGCGGCGAGCTCGCGCACCAGCGCCAGCATCTTGCGATTGCCGGTGCGCAGCTTGAAGCGCCGCCACGCCTCCTGCGGGTCCAGGCGATATGTGGCGAGATCGGTCAGCACCGCCATCTCTTCGCCGAGCCAATGGGCGCGGTTGGTTTTAGCGAGACGCTGGGCGAGCTTCTCATAGACCGTGCGCAGCGGCACGACATCGGTAAGCGCGTACTGCAGCTGCCGCTCGGTGAGCGGCCGGTGCGCCCAATCCGTGAAGCGCGAGGATTTGTCGATATGCGCGCCGGCGAGCTTTCCGGCCAGGGTCTCGTAGCTGACCGCATCGCCGAAGCCGCAGACCATGGCGGCGACCTGGGTGTCGAAGAGCGGCGCCGGCACCGCGCCGGTCAGGTTGACGAAGATCTCGATGTCCTGCCGCGCGGCATGGAACACCTTCAGCACCGCCCGATCGGCCATCAGGGCGAGCAGCGGCGCCAGGTCCATGCCGGACGCCAGCGGATCGACGATGGCGGCGTCCTCCGGCCCCGCGATCTGCACCAGGCAGAGCTGCGGCCAGTAGGTTTTGTCCCGCATGAACTCGGTATCGACGGTGATGTAGTCGGCGTGGGCTTGCTTTTGGCAGAAGGCGGCGAGTGCCGCCGTAGACTCGATTATATCCATCGGCGTCCTATACACCGAAAGTTGCCGCCGGAAAACAGCCCCCGGCCCGCGACCGAGGCGCGCTTGACAAACCCGGCAAGAGCCTGTGTTTTCCGGCTTCCTCAGCCGGAGCCGATGGACGCCCATGCACGCTTATCGCACCCATACCTGCGGCGCGCTGCGCCTTGCCGATGCCGGGCAGAAGGTCCGGCTCTCCGGCTGGGTCCACCGCAAGCGCGACCACGGCTCGCTGCTGTTCATCGACCTGCGCGACCATTACGGCATCACCCAATGCGTCATCGACCGCTCGAGCCCGCTCTTCGCCGAGTCCGATAGCCGGCGGCTCGAGAGCGTCGTCAGCGTGACCGGCACCGTGGTGAAGCGCTCGCCGGAGACGGTCAACCCGAAGCTCCCCACCGGCGAGGTCGAGCTGCAGATCGCCGCGCTTCAGCTCCTCGCCGAGGCCGAGCCGCTGCCCATGCCGGTCAACACCGAGGCCGACTATCCCGAGGAGATGCGCCTCAAATACCGCTTCCTCGATCTCCGGCGCGACGGCGTCCACGCCAACATCGTGCTGCGCTCGAAGGTGATCTCCTCGATCCGCCGGCGCATGATCGAGCAGGGCTTCATGGAGTTCCAGACGCCGATCCTGACGGCGAGCTCGCCCGAAGGCGCGCGCGACTATCTCGTGCCGAGCCGGCTGCACCCCGGCAAGTTCTATGCGCTGCCGCAAGCGCCGCAGCAATTCAAGCAGCTGCTGATGGTGGCCGGCTTCGACCGCTATTTTCAGATCGCGCCCTGCTTCCGCGACGAGGCGAGCCGCGCCGACCGCTCGCCGGGCGAGTTCTACCAGCTCGATCTCGAGATGTCGTTCGTGACGCAAGAGGACGTGTTCGCGGCGATCGAGCCAGTGCTGCACGGCGTCTTCGTCGAGTTCGGCGGCGGCCGCGCGGCGACGGCGCCGCCGTTTCCCCGCATCGGCTATGACGAAGCGCTGCTCCGCTATGGCACCGACAAGCCCGATCTGCGCAATCCGCTGCTAATCTCCGAGGTGGGCGAGGTGTTCCGCGGCTCCGGCTTCAAGGTCTTTGCCGGGGCGGTCGAGAGCGGCGGTGTCGTTCGCGGGATCGCCGTGCCCAAGGCCGCCGCGCAGCCGCGCAGCTTCTTCGACAAGCTCAACGACTGGGCGCGCGGCGAGGGCGCGCCCGGGCTCGGCTATA
>JASHUO010000308.1 GCA_030039975.1 Alphaproteobacteria bacterium | reverse complement strand
GGCGCTCAGGGTGACCGGCAAGCTCAACCTGGCGAGGCCGATCTTCGCCGAGGATTTCACCTTCCTCAAATCGGTGGCGAAGGCGACGCCGAAGCTCACCATCCCGTCGCCGAGCATGATGCATTACCGCGGCGGCCGCGCCGCCATCGACGAGACGGTCTATCCCGATCTCGAGCCGTTCTGGGACGATCTCGGCCGCGTCTATGCCGATGAGATCGAAGCGCTGGGGAAACTCGGCTGCACTTATCTTCAGCTCGACGATACCAGCCTCGCCTATCTCAACGACCCCGCCCAGCGCGACTATATCACCCAGCTCGGCGGCCGCGGCGAGAGCCAGCACCTCGTCTATATCCGCCTGATCAATGCCGCGCTCGCCAAGAAGCCGGCGGGAATGACGGTCTGCACGCATATGTGCCGCGGCAATTTCCGCTCCTCCTGGGTCGCTTCGGGCGGCTATGACCACGTCGCCGAAGCGCTGTTTACCCAGCTTCGGGTCGACGGCTTTTTCCTTGAATATGACGATGCGCGCTCCGGCGGCTTCGAGCCGCTGCGCTTCGTGCCCAAAGGCAAGATGGTGGTGCTGGGGCTGGTCACGACCAAGAAGGGCGCGCTCGAGAGCAAGGATGAGCTGAAGCGCCGCATCGACCAGGCGGCGAAATTCGTGCCGCTCGACCAGCTCTGCCTCAGCCCGCAATGCGGCTTCTCCTCGACGGTCGAGGGCAATGCGCTCAGCCTCGAGGAGCAGAAGGCGAAGCTCCGCCTCATTGTCGAGACGGCCCGGGAGGTCTGGGGGTGACGCCCCGGCCACAGCCGACGAGGATGTGAACCACTCCTTAATTGCCACGAGAGCATAATTGAGCCAAAGGTTGTATACTCCGTCGCCACAATGCTTCGAGCCCTCGCCCCGCCGTTGCTGGCTGTGTTGGTTCTTGCAGCCGGCCCGTCACCCCTCGTCCGCCCAGCCGCGGCGGAGCCGGCGACCGACGTTGCGCTCAAGACACTGCTCCAGGGCGATGGTGACCTGAAGCTCGCCGGCCGGACCCTCGACCGTGCGCTGCTGTCACAATTCTATGATGCGCGCGCCGACGCGCCGATCTGGCTCGGCGATGATGGCCGCGCCGCGGCGCTGGAGAAGGCGCTCGCGGGTGCGGCGGCGCAGGGCCTCGATCCCGCCGATTTCACCGTGCCGCATGCGCCTGCGGCCGAGCGCGAGCTGTTGCTCACCGATGCCTTCCTGCGCTACGCCGCGGCGCTCGCCCAGGGCCGCGTCAGTTCGGCGGCGATCGAGAGCGACTGGTCGATCCCGCAGCCGCGCTTCGACGCCGCTGCCGTGCTCGCCGCGGCAGCACAGGGCGATCCCGAGACCGTCCTCGAGTCGCTGGCGCCGGAGCATCCCGCCTATAAGCGGCTCCAAGTGGCGTTGGCGCATTATCGCGCGCTCGTCGCGGCGGGCGGCTGGCGACGCCTCTACGAGTCGGGGAAGCTGAGCCTGGGCGACAACGGCCCCGCCGTCGAGAAGCTGCGTCAGCGCCTCATCGCCGAGGGCTTCCTCCCCGCCGATGCCATCGGCCCGGAATTCGATGGTGATGTCGACGCGGCGGTGCGGCGCTTTCAGGCGCAACATGGCATCGCCGTCGATGGCACCGTGGGCCCTGCCACCTATGTCGCGCTCAATGTGTCCGTGGCGGCGCGGATCGAGCAGATCCGCGACAATCTCGAGCGCTGGCGCGAATTGCCGCGGGCCTTGCCGGCCAATCGCATCGAGGTGAACGTACCGGGGGCTTGGCTCACGGTTTTCGAGCATGGCGAACCTGGCCTCGGCATGCGCGCCATCGTCGGCGCCGAGGGGCATCCGACGCCGGTGCTGCGCGCCTGGATGAGCGCGGTGCTGTTCAACCCGCCCTGGCGGATCCCCGATTCGATCGCGCAAAAGGAAATACTGCCGCGTCTCAAACACGATCCGCACTATCTCGAGCGCAATCACTATGTCTATGTCGGCGCTCCCGGCCACTTGCCGCTGAAGCAGCTGCCGGGGCCGGACAATGCGCTCGGCCGCATCAAATTCGAGCTCCCCAATATTTACGACGTCTATCTCCACGACACGCCGAGCCATCCGCTGTTCAGCCGCGTGATCCGGACGCTGAGCCATGGTTGCGTGCGGCTCGAGGAGCCGCGCCAGCTCGCGCTCTATGTGCTCGGCCGCGCCAAGACCACCTGGAGCCTCCAGGACATCGACGGCGCCATCGCCGAGGGCGATACCCGCCGGGTGCCGCTGGAGCATGGCATCCCCGTCTACCTCTTCTATTGGACAGCTTTCGTCGATCCCGATGGGACGATGGAATTCCGCGACGACATCTATGGTCGCGACGTTCGGCTCGAGGCGGCGCTCGCTGTGCGCGACGCCCAAGACCGGCTTGCCCCCGCTTCGGGCAAGGCCGTGCGCGCAATCCTCGGTCCCGCGGGCAGCGCGCCGTCTAACAAAACCGCCGCGAAGTAATGCTCCCGTAACGGTTCCGTAACGATTTTAAGTCAAATCCTGGGTTGTCGCGTTAACCATTCGATGGTCTATTGGCCATAGGGGGAAACAAATGCCGGGACGTGGGTTGCGGGGGTGTGGATGCCGAGTGGTGAGGGTGTGAATCGGCGGCGATTCCTGGGGATCGCCGCGGCGGGGCTTTTGGCTGGGTCGAGCGTTCCCGCAATCGCGGCGCCTTTCTCGCTCGCGCCGCCGCGCTTGCTGAATTTCGATAATCTCCATACCGGCGAGAAGCTGAAAACCGTCTATTGGGAGGACGGTCGCTACCTGCCCGAGGCGATGCGGCACATCAACTGGCTGCTGCGCGATTTCCGCACCGATCAGATTCATCCGATCGACCCGCGCCTCCTCGATCTCCTGACCAATCTGCATGCGCGGCTTGACAGCCGGCAGCCCTTCGAGGTCATCTCCGGCTATCGCTCGCCGGAGACCAACGCCATGCTGGCGACCCTCACCGACGGCGTGGCGCAGAACAGCCTCCATATGCAGGGCATGGCGATCGACATCCGCGTCCCGGGCCGGCATCTGGGCTACGTCCGGGCGGCGGCGCTGTCGCTTCGCGCCGGCGGCGTCGGCTATTACCCGCATTCCGATTTCGTCCACGTCGATACCGGCCGCGTTCGCACCTGGTAGCGGAGCGGACTGCGCCTGGAACGCTACGGCCGGCGCCGTAGCATCGCCTGCTGCCGAGGGCGGTCGCAGGCGCTAGAGTCATGGGCGATGAAAGAGGATCCCCGCCTTGCCGAAATCGCCGCGCTGGTCGGCGACCCCGCGCGCGCCAACATCCTGACCGCGCTGCTCGACGGACGAGCGCTGACCGCGGGCGAGCTTGCCTATTTCGCCGGCGTCTCGCCGCAGACGACGAGCGGCCATCTGGCGAAGCTGACCGAGAGCCGCCTGCTCGCGCTGCAAAAGCAGGGGCGGCACCGCTACTACCGACTGGCCACGCCGCAAGTCGGCCGCATGATCGAGGGCATCATGGAGGTGGCCGTGGCGGCGCCCGAACGCTATCGCCCGGCCAGCCGCGCCGATGCGGAGCTGCGCCGAGCGCGAACCTGTTACGATCATTTCGCCGGTCAGCTCGGCGTCGGCATCGCCGATACGCTGATCGCCAAGGGTCATCTCGTGCTCACCGACGAGGCGGGCGAGGTGACGGAGCCCGGCATCGCTTTCCTCGGCCAGTTCGGCGTCGATCTCGCTGCCGCGCGCCAGCGCCGTCGCGCCTATTGCCGGCCTTGCCTCGACTGGACCGAGCGGCGGCCGCATCTCGGCGGTGCCATCGGCGCGGCGCTGGCGCAGCGCTGCTTCGATTTGCGCTGGGTCGCGCGCCAGCGCGACAGCCGCGCGCTGCTCATCACCCCCGCCGGCCGGCGCGGTCTCGACGAGGTGTTCGGGGTAAGGCTCTGAAAGCCGCCCACCCCTGAAAGATTCTCATGACGGCGCATCGGCGGCGGCGCGTAGAGTGTCGGCCGATCCTTCTGACCAGCCAAGCAAGTCAGCGCCATGGCCCGCTATCGCCTCCACTACTTTCCGGAATCCGGCAACAGCTACAAGCTCGCGCTCATGCTTACGCTGTGCGGCCAGAGCTTCGAGCCGGTCTGGACCGATTTCGGCGGCGGCGTGACGCGAACCGCGGAGTGGCGGCAGGCGGTGAACGAAATGGGCGAGATTCCCGTGCTCGAGGACGGGGGCACGCGCCTGACGCAGACCGCGCCGATCCTATTGCGCCTATCCGAGCGCTACGGGCGCTTCGGCGGAGAGAGCGAGGATGAGCGGTTCGAAGTTCTGCGCTGGCTCTTCTGGGACAATCACAAGCTCACCGGTTACATGGCGACGTATCGCTTCTTGCGCGCGTTCACGCCCTCTCCCGATGCCGCGGTCCTTGCCTTCTTGCGGCGGCGCATCGACGATTACCTGCGCATTCTCGATGCCCATCTGCGCAAACGCGCCTTCGTCGCCGGCGAGCGGGCGACGATCGCCGATCTCTCGATGATCGGCTATTTGTGTTTCCCGAAGCACGAAACCGGCTACGATTTCGCCGTCACCCATCCGGCGATCGATGCTTGGCTCGCTCGGATCGCCGCGCTTCCGGGATGGCGCGCGCCTTACGACCTCCTACCTGGCAAGCGCTTGCCGTGCTACGTCTGAGCGGCGGCCGTCGCGCTCAATCGAAGGTGAGCACCGTCCGCGCGACCTCGCCCGCCTTCATCGCGCGGAAGGCCTCGTTGATGTCCTCGATCCGGCCGCGCCGCGACACCATCTCGTCGAGCTGCAGACGGCCCTGGCGGTAGAAATCGAGATAGAGCGGAATGTCGGCGCGGAAGCGGTTCGAGCCCATGCGCGAGGTCTGTACCTTGCATTCCGGCCGGATCGCCATCCAGGGGAACTCGATCATCGCGTCGGGCGGCATCACGCCGACGATGGTGGCGGTGCCGCGAATGGCGAGGCTCTCGATCGCCTGCCGCACCAGTTTGGCAAGGCCGACGGCCTCGAAGGCGTGATCGACGCCGGCGCCGCCGGTGAGCGCGCGCACGGCCTTTACGGGATCGTCCTCACTGCTGTTGACGGTATGCGTCGCGCCGACCCGCTTTGCCATTTCGAGCTTCGACGGAAAGACATCGACGCCGATGATCTGCCGTGCGCCGCCGATACGAGCGCCCTGGATGATCGACAGCCCGACGCCGCCGCAGCCGAACACCGCCACGGTCTGTCCCGGCTCGAGCCCGGCGCTGCGCAGCGCCGCGCCGACACCGGTGAGCACGCCGCAGCCGACCAAGGCGGCGCGGTCGAGCGGCAGCTCCGGATCGATACGCACCACCGAGTTCTCGTGCAGCAGCATGCGTTCGGCATAGCTGGAAATGCTGAGGAACTGCCGGAAGGGCTGGCCTTTCTGGGAGAGGCGCGGCGTCGCATCATCGGCGCGCGTGACGATGGCGCCGGTGCAGAGATTGGGATGGCCGCTGAGGCACTGGATACAGTTGCCACAGAAGCCCGAAAGACACGCGACGACGTGATCGCCCGGCCGGACGCTGGTCACGTCGGCGCCCACCGCCTCGACGATCCCCGCACCCTCATGGCCGAGCACGTAGGGGCGGTCGAGCGGGAAGCGGCCGAGCCCGTCGACGACATGGAGATCGCTGTGGCAGACGCCGGTGGCGATGGTGCGGACCAGCACCTCGCGGCCGCGCGGCTTGTCGACCTCCACCGTCTCGATGGTCAGCGGCTCGTGCACCTTGCGGAAGACGGCGGCTTTCATCTCCATGGGCTTCCTCGCTTCGATCCTGTTTTCTGGGCCCCAGTATAAGCCTCTGGCCGGCCACGAGGCGAGCGGTCCGCACCGGCGTCACCGCGGCGCGGTCGCTTCGATCCAGTCGATAACGGCCTCGATCCGCGTCAGCGATTTGAGCTCCCGATGCATCAGCAGCCAGAGCTCGCGGCTGAGCGCGGGAGCGCTGCGTCCCGAGCCGATCCGCTGGAGCCGAGTCTCGCCCTCGGCGATCGCGGCGGGCAGCAGCGAGCGGCCGAGCCCGGCGATCACGGCTTCGAGCACGGCCTCGGCATCGGCGACGCGCAGCGCCGCGATAGCCTCGCCGCGATCGGCGGCGCGCGCCGCGATCCAGCGCGCTTGCGGCAGATGCGCCATCGCCTCGTCATAGGTGATCCAGGGCAGCCGCTCCATCTCGCGCGGCGGGCAGGCGGCGGGCGCATAGGCGGCGTAATGCAACGCGCCGACGCGGCGCGCCAGCACGCGGGTTCCACCGGTTCGCGGCCGGGCGAGGCGCAGCGCCAGGTCGGCCTCGCGCCGCGTCAGGCTCAAATCCCGCGCTTCGCCGATGATGTCGAGCCGCAAACCCGGATGGCGCGTCAGCAAAGCGGCTGAAGCGGGTATGAGGATGCGGTTGGCGAGGATCGGCACGGCGGTGACGCGTACCGTCCCCGCCGCGGCGCCCTCCGCTCCCGTAAGCTGGGCGCCGAGCGCGCCGATCTCGCGCTCGACGCGCTCGGCCCGGAGCACCGCCTGCTCGCCCGCGCGCGTCAAGGTGAGCGCGCCTTCGGCCGTGCGCTGATAGAGCGGGACGCCGAGGCGCTGCTGCAGCGCCGCAAGCCGCCGCGCGACCGTCGTGTCGTCGACGCCAACGAGCCGTGCCGCTCGCGCCAGCGTCGGGCCGCGCGCAACGGCGAGCAGGTAGCGCAAGTCATTCCAATTCGACTGCTG
>JASHUO010000307.1 GCA_030039975.1 Alphaproteobacteria bacterium | reverse complement strand
CCGGAGATGGTGTTCTACAACGGCTATCGCGCCGGCGAGCATATCGTCGGCCCGCGCGACTGGATCACCGGCCGGGAGCAGCCGCATCAGGGCGCGCGCGCCCTCGGCGTCGAGAACATGGCGGTGAAGGCGATCCAGGGTCGCGCGGTGATGATCGATCTCGAAGCGCATTACGGCCGCGAGCGCAAGCTGGTGGGTTTCGAGGATCTGATGGACATCCTCAAGAAGGACAAGGTCGAGGTCGAAGAGGGCGACATGGTGTGCCTGCGCACCGGCTTCGCCCAGGTCGTGCTGGAGATGAAGCGGGAGCCCGACGAGAAGGTGCTGCATGGCGCCTGCGCCGCGCTCGACGGCCGCGATGAGCGGCTCCTCAACTGGATCACCAAAAGCGGCCTCGTCGCGCTCATCGCCGACAATTACGCGGTCGAAGCCTCGCCGTCGCGACCGTGCACCGAGGATCATTGCGCGTTTCTGCCCTTGCACGCGCATTGCCTCTTCAAGCTCGGCGTCAACCTCGGCGAGCTCTGGTATCTCTCGGAGCTTGCCGATTATCTGCGCGCGCAGAAGCGCAACCGCTTCCTCCTGACCGCCCCACCCCTCCGCCTCCCCGGCGCCGTCGGCTCGCCGGCCACCCCCGTGGCAACGGTTTGAGAGTCCCCCTCTCCCCTCGTGGGAGAGGGAGGGGCCCATCGCGCAGCGATGGGAGGGAGAGGGGGCGGCGGCGCTTCACGCGCTGGCCGCCCTTTCCACCAGCGCATCGAGGATCGTGACGCCCTGACCGGCGGCGCCGATCAGCACCGGGTTGATGTCGAGCGCGGCGATCTTGCCCTTGGCCGAGGCGATGAGCGCGCCCAGGCGCCAAGCGGCATGGGCGAGCGCATCGATATCGGCCGCTGTCTCGCCGCGCACGCCTTTCAGGATCGGCGCGATGCGCAGCCGCAGGATGGCGTCCCGGGCTTCCGCCTCGGTGAAGGGCGGCAGCAGCAGCTCGATATCGGGCAGCGCCTCGACGTATTTTCCACCGTCGCCGATCATCACCACCGGACCGAAGACGGGGTCCAGCTTGGCGCCGAGCGCGAGCTCGCGCAGCCCCTCTTGCATGGCGGCGATGATGATGCCGTCGGGCGCCGCGCCGATTCGCTCGAGCGTCGCCATCTGCGCAGCGAAAGCCCGGACCACCGCTTCCTCCGAGACGAGGTTGAGCGCGACGAGGCCCAGCTCCGATTTGTGCGGCACATCGGCGGAGCACGCCTTGACCGCGACCGGGCTGCCGAGATCGCGGAAAGCGAGGCGCGCCTCGTTCTCGCTGCGGCAGAGCCGGTGCGGCACGACGGGAAGCGCATGCGTCGCCAGCAGCGCCAGACTCTCCGCCTCGTTGAGAAAGCGCCCCGGCCCCGGCGACAGGCTCACGCTGAGCTGCGGCATGGGCGGCGCCGGGCGGTGGCGCAGCAGCGCCCAATGCCGCGCGAGCTGGTCGAGCGCCGCGACGGCCTCGGTCTCGCCGGAGAAGGTCGGGATGCCGGCAGCGCGGAAGCGGTCCGCGACCAGCGCTTGCGGTGCCGCCACTGCCACCGGCTTGCCGGTGCGCGTCGCGAACTCGGCGGTGTCGCGGGCGAAGGCGTCGACATCGTAGCCCTGGCCGGCGACCGGAATGGCGATGAGGAAGAGATCGGCTGCGGGATCGTCGGCAACGATCGGCAGGATGGCGCCGAAGAGCCGGTTGTTCGACAACAGCGCCGCGGTGAGGTCGATCGGATTCGCGGTCGTGGCAAAGCCGGGCAGCGCCGCGGCGAGGGCGCGCCGCGTTCCTTCGGCGAAGGCGGCGAGCGGCAGGCCAAGCT
Organism: Alphaproteobacteria bacterium; assembly: GCA_030039975.1. Classification (GTDB taxonomy): domain Bacteria; phylum Pseudomonadota; class Alphaproteobacteria; order ATCC43930; family CGMCC-115725; genus DAHUYF01. The sequence continues at coordinate 5,239 of JASHUO010000307.1, read as the reverse complement.
CGGCCGCGAGATCGGCGGCCATGACGCAGCTCGCCCCCGAATTGCTGATGGCGACGAGCCGCCGGCCGTCGGGCCGCCAGCCTTTCAGATACATCTCGGCGGCGCTGACGAGCCCGGCCATGTCGCGGGCGCGCCAGATGCCGTGCTGGCGGAAAAAGGCATCGACGACGCGATCCTCGTTGGCGAGCGCGCCGGTATGGGACTTGGCGGCGCGCTGACCCTGCGCGGTGCGGCCGGTCTTGAGCGCGACGATCGGCACCAGCCGCTCGCGCGCGCGGCGCGCAAGATCCGCCAGCATCGCGGCATCGGGGATGGCTTCGAGATAGAGCAGCAGCAACCGGACGCCTTCATCCTCGATGACGGCGCGCGCCATCTCGATCGCGGTGACATCGGCGTCGTTGCCGGTGGCATGGCAATGACGCACGCCGATGCCGCGCGCGCGCAGCAGCCCATAAGCGACCGCGCTCATCGCGCCGCTTTGGCTGACGACGGCCGCCGGGCCGTCGGCGGGCGGCGCTTCCAGGAACATGGTGGAAAAGCTCGCCACCATGCCGGTGCCGAAATTGACGAGGCCCTGCGTATTGGGGCCGACAAGGCGCATGCCATGGGCGCGCGCCGTCGCCACCATCGCCTTCTCCGCCTTGACGCCTTCGACGCCGGTCTCGCCGAAGCCCGAGGCCATGCAGATGGCGAGCCGGACGCCGCGCCGGGCACAGGCCTCGACCGCCTGCACCGCGCCGTCGCCCGCCACCATGACGATGGCGAGATCGGGCGCTTCGGGCAGGCTCGCGAGGTCGGGATAGGCCTTCACCCCCTGCACTTCGCTGCGGTTCGGATTGATCGGATAGAGGCGGCCGCGATAGCCCCAGCGCTGCAGATAGAGCAGCGGCCTGCCGCCGACCTTGTTGGGGTTCTCCGAGGCGCCGATGAGCGCGATCGAGGCGGGATCGAGCGCGCGGCGAAGCTGATCGAGCGCGGTCATGAGCGTCCTCCCAAACGTTCGAAGCGCGGCAAGGCGCGTTCGCCGCGGCGGTCGAAGTCGAGGCGCACGCGCTCGCCGATCCTCAATCCCGGCGCGCCATGCGCCATCATGCGAAACCCCTCGTCGAGATCGACCAGCAGGATGTCATAGGGCGCGAGCCGCGCGAAGTCCGGCGTCGGCGCCCGGGTGACGCGGGTTGCGGCGTAGACCGTGCCCAGCCCTTGCGCGACCGCCCAATCGGGCGCGCCGCCGCAGCGCGCGCAGAAGCGGCGGGGATGGAACTGCGCTGCGCCGCAGGCCCGGCAGCGCTGATAGCGCAGCTCGCCCAAGGCGCAGCCCTGCCAGAAATGTGCCGCGAGCGCGTCGGCGCCGCTCATTCGCGCCTCAGCACGAGGCTGACATGCGACGACATCACGCCGCCATCGCCATGCAGGAAAGCGACGGCGGGCTGGCGCACCTGGCGCGCGCCGGCGCTTCCGGCCAGCTGGCGCGCCGCCTCGACGATATGCGCAAGCCCGCCGGCGACTCCGCTATGCCCGAAAGAAAGCAGCCCACCATGGGTGTTGAGCGGCCAGAGTCCGTCGCGCGCGAAGATTCCGGCGCGCAGCCGGTCCGCCGCCTTGCCGCGTGGCGCGAACCCGGTCTCCTCGAGCAGGATCAGCAGCGTGATGGTGAAGCTGTCATAGATGGCGAGGAGATCGACATCATCGATGCCGATGCCGGCGTCCTCGCGCGCGCGCTCGGCGCAATCGGCGAGCGCGAAATCGGCGAGATCGGCGGCGGCGCTGACATGCTGATGCGGATGGACCTGCGCCGCGCCGGCGATGCGCAGCCGCGTCTCGCCGCGCGCGGCGCTCACCACCAAGGCGCAAGCGCCATCCGAGACCGGGCAGCAATCGAGCAGCTTCAGTGGCGCGGCGATGGGGCGCGAGGCGAGCACCTCGGCGACGCTGATTGGCGTCTTGAACTGCGCGCCGGGATGGAGAGCGGCGTGGTTGCGCATCAGCACGGCGAACTCCGCGAGGTCGGCCTCGCTCACGCCGTGGACATGCATGTAGCGCGAGGCGACCAGGCCGTAATAGGCGGGGATGGTGGGGCCGAACGGCACCTCGTAATCCTGATGTCCGACTTGCGCCAGCATGGTGACGGCGCTGTCGGTCCCCTGGCCCGAGAGCCGATTGTCGCCGGCGACCACCAGCAGGTTGCGGCATTCGCCGGCATCGACGAGACGCTGGGCCAGCATGACCATGGCGGCGCCGGTGGCGCCGCCGGCCTGAAGCGCATGCGCGTAGCGCGGTTTCAGCCCAAAATACTCGGCAAAGAGCGTTGCCAGCATCAGATGCGGCAAGCTTGCGGCATAACCGCAGAGCAGTCCGTCGATCTCGTTGCGCTCCAGCCCGGCCTCGGCGAGGGCGTCAGCGGCGGCGCGCGCCATCAAGCTGAGCGGCGTTTCGCCCTCGAGCCGGCCGAATTCCGTGTCGCCGACACCGCTGATCCAGGCCATGCCTGCCCCCGCTGCCGCTGACCGAGCTTAGCCGCTTTGCAGCATCGCCTCGACGCATTCTTGCACGTCGAGCCCCTCGCGAAAGCTCGGCAAGCCGTGCGGCCGGCCGGCCAGCATCGCCTGCAGCGCATCGAGCTGCGCCCGGTAGGAGAGCTCGCGCACTGAGCCCTCGCCAAAATCGACGTCGAGCCAACCGCCATTGATGCGCCGCTTCAAGCTGTACCAGTCGTGCAGCTCGAAGGCGCCTTGCTTTCCGATCAGCCGCCAGCGGTTGAGGTCGGGGACGGTGCCGCCAACGCTGCCGGCGATGCTCACCGGAATGCCGCCGGCCTCGAGTTGCGCCCTGATTGCGGTCTCGGCCGCTTCGCCCGCGGGGTAGTCGATCCTGCAGTCGCCGAGCCGCAAGGAACCGATGAGCCGCCGAGTCAGGAAGACGAAATGCGACAGCACCTCGCGCACGAAGCCGCCTTCGGCGCGCCGCGCGAGCCAGCGCGCCGTCGCCTGCCAGTCGCGCGGCCAGCGCGCGAAGGCCACCTCGATCTCGACGCGTTCGAGCGGGCCGAGCTCGCCCGATTTGACCGCGGCGGTGATGGCGCGTACCGCCGGCGCCGAAGCGAAAGGGAAATTGATCGCCGCGATGCGCCGCTCGCGCTCGACTCGCTCGACCGCGGCGCGGCAGGCCGCGCTGTCGATGGCAAGCGGCTTCTCGCAGAAGACGGCCTTGCCGCTGTCGAAGGCGAGGTCGGCATAGGCGAGGTGCGTCGACGGGGGCGCCGCGATATAGATGCAGTCGACGTCGTTGGCCCGGGCGAGCTCGGCGGCGTCGCGCGCAAACCGCGCCTCAGGTGCCACCCTGCTGAGCTTCGGCGCCGTCGCTTCATCCGGATCCCAGGCGGCGACCACGGCGAAGCCGGCATGCTTCGCCATATTGCGCAGCATGCGCTCGCCCATGACGCCCAGTCCGATGATCCCGATCCGATGCGCCATGCCGCTCGCCTCCCTCTCGCCGCGCCACGCCGGAAGCGGGGTTTAGTCCTGAGAGTCTTACGAGGCAACGGGCGCCGCGCCATTGCTGCTCGATACCGCCGGCCATTTCGTGGTCGGCCGCATCACCCCAATAGGTAGCGCATCCTAGACAAAGTGACTAACTACTGCTGCGGCAGCAAGGATTCGCGTTCCCCTCTTTCGACTTGAGCGCGGTGATCATGCTCCTTTACCGGGCGGTGACATCGCGGAGTCTAGCGCTGAATTGGCGGCTCTCCTGAAGAGTCCACTTGATCGCCGCAAAATTTTCCTTCACGGTTACCAATTAGTAAGGATTTTGTGCCGTAGAGCGACGCAAAGTCGCCGGTGGCTTGGGAACATGGGGCGGCCCGGGGGTGAGCACATGACAGCCAAATCACGACTTTTCGGCGGCGTATTCGCGCGTTCCGGTGACGAAGCGGCTACGGCTCCGCAAGCCATCGTCGAGCTGCCGCCACGCAACCATGCGCCGCCCGCCGCCGGCAAGGCGGCGCAGCTGGTGGCCGCGACGCGGCTCTCCGAATTCGAGCTGCAATACGACAGCAAGGAAAGGATTCTCTGGGGCTATTTCGACTACACCGGCAAGCCGAGCTTCACGCCCGCGGTGCTGGAGCAGACGCAGCAGGTGCAGCGCCTCGCCCGCACGCTCGCCAGCGAGCCCTCCGGCGACGAGCCGGGGCTGCGTTACGTCGTGGTGGGCTCGCGCATGCCCGGCATCTGGAATCTCGGCGGCGATCTCGAGCTGTTCGCCGAGCTCATCCGCCGGCGCGACCGCGCCCAGCTGACGCGCTACGCTTACCTCTGCTGCGAGCTCACCTTCACCAATGCCACCTTGTTCGACCTGCCGGTGGTGAGCATCGCGCTGGTGCAGGGCGATGCGCTCGGCGGCGGCTTCGAGGCGGTGCTGTCCTTCAATCTCATCATCGCCGAGCGCAGTGCCAAATTCGGCCTGCCCGAAGTGCTGTTCAATCTTTTCCCCGGCATGGGGGCCTACAGCTTCCTGTCGCGCCGCATCGCGCCCGGACTGGCCGAGCGCATGATCCTTTCCGGCGAGATCTATACCGCCGAGGATCTCTACAAGCTCGGCGTTGTCGACGTGCTCGCGGCCGATGGCGAAGGCGTCGAGGCGCTTTACGCGCAGATCGGCCCGAACGGCCGGCGCCATGCCAGCCATTCGGTCATCCGCCAGGCGCGCCGCATCGCCAATCCCGTAACCCGCGAGGAGATGTTCCGCATCGCCGATCTCTGGGTCGATGCGGCGATGAACCTCGGCGAGACCGATCTGCGCCGCATGCTGCGCGTCGCCGCGGCCCAACACCGCCGCCGCGCCCGCCAAGTGCCGGCGGAGTAGCCGGCGCCGCCGACCGGGTGGCTTCCACTCCCCGGCACCGCCACGTCCCAATTTTCGCCTTGCCCGCGAAAGCGGGCATCCAGGATGCTTCAGCCGCGATCGGCGGAGTGTGTGACCCTGGTTTCCCGCTTTCGCGGGAAAGGCGAAAAAAAGCAATTGAGAAGAGCTACCCAAGCTGGCTTTCGCGCACCTTCCGGCTCAGCGCCGTTTCGAGCTTGGCGAATTCGGTCTGCAGCTTCTCGATATAGACGGGGCCGTTCTGGCGCAGATCCCGGGCGGTGAGGTCGCGCAGCGTGGTGAGCGTCTGGCAGAGGCGCGCCGCGCCGACATTGGCAGCGCCGCTGCGCAGCGAATGCGTGAGCTCCTTGAAGGCGCGCAG
>JASHUO010000306.1 GCA_030039975.1 Alphaproteobacteria bacterium | reverse complement strand
GCCGCGCGCGCCCGAAGCCGCGTCCCGCGATGTGGCCGGCCGTGCCGCCTCCGGTCTCGACCGGCGCAGCGCCGAGAAGCTGCGCCGCGGCGAGCTTCGCCTCGAGGCGCGGCTCGATCTGCACGGCATGACGCAGGACGAAGCGCATCGCGCGCTCGCGGGTTTTGTCGTGCGCGCGCAGGAAGCGGGCAAGCGCTGCATCCTGGTGATCACCGGCAAAGGCAGCGGCGAGCGCGGTGGCGTGTTGCGCGCGGCGGTGCCGCGCTGGCTCGGCGAGGCGCCCCTTCGCGGCCGCGTGCTGGCGACTGCTCCGGCGCAACCCCGGGATGGCGGCGCCGGTGCGCTCTATGTTCTGCTGCGGCGCCGGCGATGACGCCGTTCGGCGAGCGGCTGCGGCAGCTGCGCAGCGAGCGCAGCATGAGCCTCAAAGAGATGGCCGAGGCGCTCGGCGTCTCGGCGGCTTATCTCTCGGCGTTGGAGCATGGGCGGCGCGGCCGGCCGACCCATGCGATGGTCGTTGCCATCTGCGCGCAGCTCAACATCATCTGGGACGAAGCGGACGAGCTGCACCGGCTCGCGCGGCTATCCCATCCGCGCGTCACCGTCGACACGGCCGGGCTATCGCCGGCCGCGACCGAGCTCGCCAATCTGCTGGCCGAGCGCATCCGCAAACTGCCGCCTGACCGCGTCGCGCGTCTTCTCGACCTTTTGAAAAGCGCGCCCACCGCGCCGCCGCGGCGCCGGCGCCGGACCGGATGACAGCATCGCTTGTCTAGAGAAGTTGGCCGACGGGGGAGAGACAATCCTCCAGGACCACCCGCCGCAACTCCTTCAACCCGGTGATCAGCGAGAAGGCGACGTCGCGCGCGAGCTTGCCATGCTCGAAGATGTGGCCGGCGAGCACCATGTTGACCGCGTCACCGTCATTCGAGAGCGGCAGGCTGATGCGCCGCGTCAGCATCGGCGCGCTCCGGCCGCGCAGCGCGAAGGCGTTTTCGGTGTACATCGGCTGCCGCCGCTTCGCCATCTCCGTATAGATGCCGAGGACATAGCTGCGATAGCCCGCGCGCTCCGGCAGCACCTCGTCGATGAATTTTCCGGTGGGCTCGCCGCCCGCGTCGCGCCAGAAGACATCGCCGACACGGCGATAGCGGAAGCGCGGCTCGCCCTCGGACCAGACGACGTCAAGGAGCATGGTGTAAGGCCAGATCTCGCCGGCGAGCTCGAGCGGGTCGATATCGGCGCGGCACGGCATCGCCCGGCCGCGCTTCTTGCTGAGCCAGTGCCGATAAAGTCCGTCGAGAGGCGGGTCGAGCAGGATGCCGTGCAAGCCCAGTCTCCACTTTGGCGGGCGCGGTCGCCCAGCAATGCCAGCGCAGATCATAAACGGCGTGTCGCCGAATCGAGCCAAAATTCACCCGCAATTTTGCTAAATTTGGAGGAGATTTATCTTCAGGGCCCGGCGATTCCGACTAAAGTTGCGCTCTATCGCATTTGCGGGGCTTGCTCGATGAGTCTCTCTGTTCTGGTTATCGACGACAGCAGCGTCGTCCGCCACACCGTCGAGCGGACCTTGACCGGCGCGGGGTATTCGGCAGTCGCTGCCGCGGATGGCAGAGAAGGCATCCGGCTCTGGCAAGAGGCGCAGCCCGGCCTCGTCATCACCGATATCATGATGCCCGAGCGCGACGGCATCGAAACGATCATGGAGATCCGCCGCCTCTGTCCTGACGCGAAGATCCTGGCGATGACCGGCTTCCGCCATACCGGCAGCGTCGATTTCGTCGAGATGCTGCGCCGTCTCGGCGCCGATGACGTCCTGATCAAGCCCTTCGACCCGGAAGTGCTGCTGGCCAAGGTGGACCGCCTCGTCAATCTCGGCCCGGTCGAGCTCAGCGCCGCCTGAAGCCCAGATTTACCGCCGCTTAATCATTCTCTGACAGGCTGCCGTCCATGGCGCGACGGCAGAAGCAGATCGGCGGAGCCGCGGATGTCGCGAGCGAAGACGCGCTGCGCCAAGCCGACCTCTCGCATCTCCATCTGCAGGACATGACCCCCGACCAGCGCGCCGAGCTGCGCCGGCGCTATGACGATTTCGTGGGCCATTTCGGCCGCGACGGCATCGCCCCGTCGCGCTATCCCGAGCCCAAGAAACGGGTCAGGAAGTGGACGCCCGGCGCCAAGCGCTGACCGGCTGAGCTTATCGGAGTGGCGCCGGGGGCGCCGCAGGGACCGTCGTACCCGCGCTGTCCGTCGCCGTTTCCTCGCAGCTGTAGACCGCGACCGCGCCGTCGGGCGTCGCCTGCACGCCGCGGTACTGCGCGGCACGGCTATAGACCGCGCAATAATTCTGCGCCTCCGCGTCGGTCGCCGCGACGTTGTGGTCCGGTATCCGATACGAGACCGTTGGCGGCGGCGCCGAGTTGACCGCGTTTGGTTGGCTGGCGCAGGCCGCCAGGGCGGCACAAGCGGCGATGAGCGGCACGGCGGCGCGCATGGCGACGGCTCCTTTCGAGGTATCCAGGCGAAACGCGCGGCCGCTGCCGGAGTTCCGGCGCCGCCCGCGCCTGGTCAGCAGCCGCTCGGGCGCGGGATGCGCTCGACGGTGAGGCCAAAGAGCGGACGAAACCATGTCCCGGCGAAGCTGCCGGCAAGCGCCGCCGCGAACCACAGCCAGCCATGCACGCTCGCGGACGCGATGCCGCTGAAATAGGCGCCGATATTGCAGCCATAGGCAAGACGCGCGCCGTAGCCCAGCAGCAGCCCGCCGAGGATCGCGGCGACCAGCGAGCGCGCCGGGACGCGCCAGCTCGGCTCGAACTTGCCGGCGAGCCCGGCGGCGAGCAGCGCGCCGAGAATGATGCCGAAATCCATGACCGAGGTGACGTCGGCAAAGACGCTCTCATGCAGCGCCTTGACGCGCTCGGCGCCCTGCCAATACCCCCAGGACGCCACGTCGATGCCTGACGCCGCGAAGATCTTGGAGCCCCACAGCGCGAACGCCGAGGTAATGCCCCACGGCCGTCCCGCGAGGTAAAGCGTCGCGAAATTTCCCAGCGCCAGCGCAATGGCGCCGGCAACGAGCGGCCACGGCCCATGCAGAAAGCGGGTCCAGCCGCGACGGTCGGTTTCGACGCCGTTACGCAGCTTGCCATGCACGCGCCGCTCCACCGCGACCGTGAGCGCGGCGATCGCCGCAAAGCCGACGAGGCTGACGGCGAGCGCCGGCATCCATCCCCACGATGCGACGAGAGAAATCTTTCCGACGTTGGGCAGCGCCGACCACCAGGGCAGGTGCCACGCACCGAGCGCGGAGCCAATGATGAAGAAGGCGAGCGTCACCAGCATGCGCGCATTGCCGCCACCGACCGTGTAGAGCGT
>JASHUO010000305.1 GCA_030039975.1 Alphaproteobacteria bacterium | reverse complement strand
CTGCGGTCGATCCCGGCGGGCGGCGCACCGATTTCGGCAGCCTGCCCCAGGCAGCCAGCCTCATCCTGAAGCTCGCGCGCTATTTCTGAACGGAGGACAACCATGCCCGCACTCCTCGCCATCGTCTCGCATACGCCGTCTTGGGTGTTCGTCGTCTTCGCGCTCCTCATCCTGCTCGGCCTCCAGGCGCTGCGGCCGCGCAGCGTTGGGGTAGCGCGCGTCTTCGCGACGCCGGCGGTGTTCATCGCCTGGGGCCTCGTCAGCCTGGTCCTCGCGGCGCAACGCGCGCCGCTGGCACCGGTCGCCTGGGTGCTCACCGCAATCGCCGGCGGCAGCCTGGCGCTGCTCACCCTGCGCCTCGACGGGTTGCGCGTTGCCGGCCCGGCGCGTGTCCATCTTCCCGGCAGCGTCCTGCCGCTGCTGCGCAACGTGCTGATTTTCGGCGCCAAATACGTGATCGCGGTATTGCTCGCGCTGCATCCGGCGGCGCGCGGCCAGTTGCTGATCTGGGACATGGCGGTCTCCGGTGCGAGCGCCGGCTATTTCATCGGCTGGACCCTGCGCTTTCTCATCGCCTATCGCCGTGCCGCAGCAATGCCGCTGCCGCTGTCCGGCGCCGAGTAAGGGCGATGTTGTGCTAGGCTTCGTCCCAAGCGAGAACCGGGAGAGCGCGCCCATGACCATCGATCCCAAGGATGCGGCAGCGTCGCTGAGCGAGGTCGAGAGCGTCGAGCGCCGCACCCACCAGGCCATCACCTATGAGCACAGCAGCCGGCAATTTGTGCTCTGGGGCGTGCTCGTCGCCTGCGGCTATCTCTTCACCTTCTTCCTGCCGGCGCACGCCAATATCGGCTGGATCGTCGTCACCGCTCTGGGCCTCAGCGGCAGTTTCGCGCTGCGCGTCTGGGGGTCGCGAACCCATACGCGCGACAGCCGGCTCGGCCAGCGCATCGGCTATGCGCAGCTCGCCCTCGTCGGCTTCGGACTCATTCTCCTCTGGCTGTTGTGGCCGATGAGCACCCGGCAGGAGAGCGCCTTCTGGCCGACGCTCGTCATGTTCTGCTATGTCCTGGCCGGGCTTTGGCTCGGCACCTTCTTCCTCGCCACCGGCCTCGGCGTGACGGCGCTGATCGTGATCGGCTATGTCTGGACTGGCGACTGGTATCCGCTCTGGCTCGCGGCGATGGTGGGCGGCGGCCTCATCGTCAGCGGCTTGTGGCTGCGGCGGCTCAGCTGAGCGGCATGAACGGATTGAACGAGGTCATTCATCAGGCGGTGCGGCTCAAGATCATGGCCGCGCTCAACGTGCTGAGCCCGGAGACGGCGCTCGAATTCACGCGGCTCAAATCGCTCGTCGGCGCCACCGACGGCAATCTCGGCGCGCATCTCGATACCTTGGAGAAGGCCGGCTACGTCGCCATCGAAAAGCGCTTCGTCGGCAAGAAGCCGCAAACCCGCATCCGCCCGACGCCGGCCGGCCGCCGCGCTTTCGCCGAGCACGTCGCCTATCTCCGCGAGATCATCGACACCGGCCCCTCGCCGCCTTGAGCGGTGGCTTTCCTCCTCGGAAGCAATTTGTTGCCTCCGCCGCCGATTCCGCCGCGCTATGGTGAGGGCATGACGGAGCGAAGCGGCCCCGAGCCGGAGGTGGCCCCGAGCGAGCTGAGGCGCACCGCCGACGGGTCGCGGCTCGTCGCCCGCTGGCCGGGTGGCGGGGAAACCAGCGTTTCGGCGACGGCGCTGCGCCGCGCCTGCCGCTGCGCCGAATGCACGGCGCGACGTGCGCGCGGCGAGCCGGCGGCGGGGCCTGCCGAGGTCGCCATCACCGATATCGCGGCGATCGGCGGCTACGCCGTCAACATTGCTTTCTCCGACGGGCACCGCCGCGGCATTTTCCCCTGGGCCTTCCTGCGCACGCTCGCCGCGCCGCCGGCGGGCAATTGATTGCTCCTCCTCGCCCGCGCGCGCCGGCAAAGTCCCATGAAGGAACAGCTAGCCCTTCACCATGTCGAGCAGGAGATCCGGACGTTCGATCACCAGGGCTTGCCGGCTGACGGAGATGATGCCTTTCTTCTGGAAGCGGTCGAGCGTGATGGTCACCCATTGCCGCGTGACGCCGACGATGTTGGCGAGCTGATCATGCGTCACCTTGCGCTGGACGACGAGGCGGTTCGCCTCCTGCTTGCCATAGACCTCGCCGAGAATGACCAGCAGCTGCGCCAGCCTTTCGACCGCCGAGCGCGTGCCCAGCATCTGCACCAGCGCCGAATAGCATTTGCTCTTGGCGACCAGCCCCTCGATCAGGCACACCGCGAATTGCGGCATGCGCTCGACCAGCATGCGCATCGCGCCGGCGCTAAGATAGAGCAGCCGGCAATCCTCGGCGGCTTCGCCCGACCAGATATGAAGGCCGCCGCGGAAGATCTCGGGCCCGCCGACGAAATGCCCCGGTGTCCAGTAGGCGAGGGTGATCTCGCGTCCCGACGGGCCGGTGTAGTAGCTGCGCACGACGCCGCTCTCGATCAGGAAGATGCCTTCATGGGGCGCCCCCTGCAGAAAGACCGACTCGCCTCGCGCCACGGTCACGACGCGGCCGAGCCGGCGCACCTCTTCGAGCTCCGCCGGCACGAGGCGGCTCAGGAAATTTGCACCTTCATTCAGCTCGCCGACGAGCTCGCTGAGAAACAGCGCGGTCGCGCGCGGCGGTTTCGGCTGCGGCATCATCGCCCGCTCCCGCCGCTCTCCGCCACGCCCTGCGCCGCCGCAAGCGGGCGCGGCAGGCTCGCGAGGTATTGCGCGAGCGCGGCAATGTCATCATCGGACAGCACCTGCGCGATTTTCTCCATCACCTGGTCCGGGTCATTGCTGCGCGCGCCGGAGCGAAAATCGTCGAGCTCCTTGACAAGATAGGCCGGCGGCTGCGCCTCGAGCCAGGGCGCGTCGAAGGCCCGTTTGGGATGGGGGCTGTGGCAGTTGACGCAAGGCGGAATGCGATCGGCGCGGCTGCCCTTGGCAACGAGCAGTGCGGCCCGCGCCGCCACCTTGGGACTGAGGCCGGTCATGGGCACCGGTGGCGGCGGCGGCAGCCCGGCGAAATAGCCGACCACCTGGTCGAGCGTGGCACCCACCGCCTCGCTGGCGGAAGTCCCCATCTGCCCGTGATCATTGCCGCGCACCCCCTTGCGGAAATCGTCCATCTCTTTGCGCAGGTAGCTCGGCTTCTGCGCTGCGAGATTGGGAAAATGGCCGTTGGGC
>JASHUO010000304.1 GCA_030039975.1 Alphaproteobacteria bacterium | reverse complement strand
GCGCTTCGCCCAGCAGCTCCTCCTCGATTGGGAGCGCGAGCTGCCGCGCTTCTGGCAGGTGGTGCCGAAGGAAATGCTAGCCCGCCTGCCGGCCCCGCTGGTGCTCGCCGCGCCGCAGGCCGCGGCGGGGGACGATTAGGGCGAGCAACGTCGCGCCCCCTCACCCCGACCCTCTCCCGCAAGGGGAGAGGGGGCTCATCGAGCCCACTGCAAACATCCCCTCTCCCCTCGCGAGAGAGCGAGGGGCCCATGGCGAAGCCATGGGAGGGTGAGGGCTGCGTGTGGTAAACTGGCGCCATCATGCGCCTCCTCTACCATCTCTGGCTGTCGCCCGCCTCGCGCAAGATCCGCATCGTGCTGCAGGAGAAAGGGCTCGACTTCACCATGAAGGTGGAGCGGACCTGGGAGCGGCGGCCGGAATTCCTGGCGCTCAACCCCGCGGGCGAGGTGCCGGTGATGATCGAGCCCGACGGCACGGTGCTGGCCGAGGCCGGCGCCATCGCCGAGTTTCTCGACGAGGTCTATCGCGACAAGCTCTTGCTCGGCATCAACCCGCTCGACCGCGCCGAGGTGCGCCGCCTCGTTGCCTGGTTCGACGTCAAGATGAACCGCGAGGTCACGGAGAACCTGGTCGGCGAGAAGATCATGAAACGCTTCCTCGGCTTCGGTCAGCCCGACTCGACCGCGATCCGGGCCGGGCAGGCCAATATGGGCTATCACCTCGATTATGTCGGCTATCTCGTCGAGCGCCGGCGCTGGCTCGCCGGCGACCATTTCTCGCTCGCCGACATCACCGCGGCGGCGCATCTCTCGGCGCTCGATTACCTCGGCGACGTCCCCTGGGAGCAGCACGAGCCCGCCAAGGAGTGGTACGCTCGCGTCAAGTCGCGGCCGAGCTTCCGGCCGATTCTCACCGACCACATCCCCGGCGCGCCGCCGCCCAAGCACTACGCCGATCTCGATTTCTGAGGCAACTCAGGATTTCGGCTTCGCCGGCTCCGGCGGCTTGGCGGGGGCAGGCTTCTCGTCCTTGTCCGACAGCTTGGCGAGGTTGACCGCGGCCGCCTTCTCGGCCGGCGAATCCGGTGCAAGCTTTTCGACGCGCTCCCAATCGTCGCGCGCGCCGTCGATGTCGCCTTTGAGTCGCCGCAGAATGCCGCGCTCGAGCAGGCCGGTCGGCGAATCGGGCGCCAGCGACAGGCCATGCTGGACGTCCTGCATCGCGAGGTCGAGCGTGTCGAGATGGCGATAGGCAGCGCCGCGATAGATATAGGCGTCGGCCCGATCGGGGGCGAGGTCGATGGCGCGGTTGAGATCGTCGAGCGCGTCCCAATATCGCTTCAACTCGGCATAGGCCTCGGCGCGATCGATCAGCAGATCGGCGTCCTCGCCGTTGAGCTGCAGCGCGGCATCGAACGCCGCCTTGGCGCGATCGGGCTGTTCGGCAGCGAGCCAGGCTTGCCCGGCCTGGTCCAGCACCTGGGCGCGCTCGACCGTCGGCATGCCCATCATCGCCGTGGCGAGCGTCTGGAAGCGATCCGCGGCCGCGGCGTAGTCGCGCAGCGAGTAGAGCGCCATGGCGACGCAGTGATCGGCGTAGAAGCCGCCGCCCTGCTGCGCCCACAGCTTCGCGCGCTCGAGCCCTTCCTTGGGATGGGCGCGCACGAACTCGACGCAGCGGTCATGCAGGGTGGCGAGATCCTCGCCGGGTTGACCCTGCGCCGCCGCCTCGCCGGCGGAGAAGGCGGCCGATGCCAGGATGAGGACGAAGAGGAGGGCGGCCGTAGTCGCCGACCAAGGGCGCGTTGGGCTCGTGCAGCGGCGGCGCAGGCACGGCGACCGCGTGTTCGCGGAACATGCGCCGAAGATTCTCGAGATAGACATAGATCACCGGTGTAATGAACAACGTCGCGAGCTGCGGCATGGCGCCACGATCGTCGTCATCATGATCGGACGGAAGCGCAGCAGGCAAGTCCGGTACATCGCCGATGGCGACGTCGATCATCATGACACCGTTCGGTGCGGCGGATAACGTCGACCGTGTCGCCGAGCGATACGCCCGGCTTGCCGCTCTGATAACATTGGCGCCCGCGAGGGCAAACACCGAGGGCAAAAGCCGCCCAAGACCCGCTTCTAGAAGAAGGTGCTCGTCCTGCAGTCTGGCAACTACAGATGGCATATCCTTGAATTGGCCGTGTGAGACAAAAGCGCGCGGTATCGCGGGATGAGCGGCGGCGCGCTCTTCTGCTTCGGGCTCGGCTACAGCGCCGGCTTCCTCGCCCGTGGGCTCGCCGTGGAGGGCTGGCGTATCGCCGGCACCAGCCGCGAGGGCGGTGTCGGCGCGTACGGCATCCCGCTCCAGCGCTTCACCCGCGGCGCACCGCTTGCCAATCCTGGTGCGGTGCTGCGCGGCACGACGCATCTGCTCGTCGCGGTGCCGCCGGATGGCGATGGCGATCCGGTCTTGGACGAGCATGGCCGCGACCTCGCCGCGCTCGGCCACCTCGCCTGGCTGGGCTATCTCTCCACCACCGGCGTCTATGGCGATCGCGGCGGTGCCTGGGTCGACGAGAGTTCGGCGCTCGCGCCGAGCGGCGAGCGTGGCCGGCGCCGCGCCGCCGCCGAAGCCGGCTGGCTCGCACTGCATCGCCGCCACGGGCTGCCGGTGCATATCTTTCGCCTGGCCGGCATCTATGGGCCGGGTCGCAGCGCGCTCGATGCCGTGCGCCAAGGCCGCGCCCGGCGCATCGACAAGCCGGGGCAGGTGTTCTCGCGCGTCCATGTCGCCGACATCGTCCAGGTGCTGCGCGCCTCGATGGCGCGGCCCGATCCCGGCGCGATCTACAATGTCGCCGATGACGATCCCGCGCCGCCCGAGGCGGTGATCGCCCATGCTTGCCGTTTGCTGGGGGTGGCGCCACCGCCGCTCGTGCCCTTCGCCGAGGCCGAGCTGACGCCGATGGCGCGCAGCTTCTACGAGGACAACAAGCGCGTCGCCAACCGCCGCATCAAAGCGGCGCTCGGGGTGCGGCTGCGTTATCCCGGCTATCGCGACGGGCTCGCGGCCTTGCTGAACGAAGCGACCTAAAGCAGCGCCGCGATCGTCCGCTCGAGCAGCGCGAGATCGCTCTCGGTGGAAAGCCGGTGGTCGCCATCCTTGACCAGCGTCACCTGCACGTCCGGGCTCGCGAGCTTCTCGGCGAGCGCGAGGCTCCCTTGCCAGGGCACGTCGGGATCGCGCATGCCATGCAGCAGCCGCACCGGGCAATCGATCGCGATGGGACCGCCCATCAGCAAGTGGCGGCGCCCGTCCTCGATCAGGCCGCGGGTGAAGAGATAGCCGTCCGGGTCGTAGGCCGAAGGCAACCGCACCGCGCCGTCGCGCAGGATGCGCTCGCGAGTCTCCGGCGCGAATCGCGCCCACATCAGCGCTTCCGTCGCATCCGGGGCGGCGGCGATGCCGACCAGCGCCGCGATGCGCTGCGGCCGCGCCAGCGCCGCCAGCAGCATGATCCAGCCGCCGATGCTGGAGCCCACCAGCAGCTGCGGGCCTTCGGTCAGGTGATCGAGCACAGCGAGCGCATCCTCGCGCCAGCGTCCGACCGTGGCGGCGGCGAAATCGCCGGAGGAGGCGCCGTGCGCGAAATAGTCGAAGCGGAGGAAGGCCTGGCCGCGCGCGCGGCAGAAGTGATCGAGGCGGCGTGCCTTGGTGCCGGTCATGTCGGACATGAAGCCGCCGAGGAAAACCACGCCGGGACTTTTGCCCGCGTGGCGATGGTAGGCGATTGTCGCGCCGTCCTCGCGTGTTAAGATACGCGGCTCGGGCTCGCTCGAGCGCGGCGTCGACAACAGGCTCATCGCATCACAACCGCTTCAATGACGATCGAGGCCGAGACTAGCACCGGAACGGCGGCGGCGGGAACCCGTCCCCCGGCGGTGCTGCAGGTGCTGCCGCGACTCGTCACCGGCGGGGTCGAGCGCGGCACCGTCGAAGTCGCGGCGGCGCTCGTCGCCGCCGGCTGGAAAGCGGTGGTGGCCTCGGAAGGCGGGCCGATGGTGCGCGAGCTCGAGCGCGCCGGCGCGCGCCATGTCGAGCTGCCGCTCGCCTCGAAGAATCCCTTCACCATGCGGCGCAATATCGAGCGCCTGGCGCAGCTGATCCGGCGCGAGCGCATCGACATCATCCACGCGCGCAGCCGCGCGCCGGCGTGGAGCGCGCTCGGCGCGGCGCGGCGCACCGGCTGCCATTTCGTCACCACCTTCCACAACGCCTATGGCGACGGCACCTGGCTGAAGCGCCGCTACAACCGGGTCATGGCCGAAGGCGAGCGTGTCATCGCCATTTCGCGCTTCGTTGCCGAGCATGCGATGCGCGTCTATGCGGTGCCGCCGGAGAAGCTGCGCATCATCGAGCGCGGCGTCGACTTCACCCGCTTCGATCCCGAGCGCGTCAGCGCCGAACGCGTCATCCGCCTGGCGCGCGAGTGGCAGCTCGCCGACGGCGTACAAGTGGTGATGCTGCCGGGCCGGCTGACGCGCTGGAAAGGGCAGCTCGTCCTTGTCGACGCGGTGGCGCGGCTCGAGCGGCGCGATCTGCGTTGTCTCCTCGTCGGCGCCGGCGAAGGCCGCTATCGCCAGCAGCTGCTCGACACGATCGCGCGGCGTGGCCTCGGCGGCCTCTTCCACGTGATCGAGGATTGCCGCGACATCGGCGCCGCCTACATGCTGGCCGATGTCGTGGTTTCCGCTTCGACGCGGCCGGAAGGCTTCGGCCGCGTCATCGCCGAGGCGCAGGCGATGGGCCGGCCGGTGATCGCCACCAATCACGGCGGCGCCCGCGAGATCCTGCGCGACGGCGACACCGGCTGGCTCGTCCCGCCGGGCGACCCCGAAGCCCTCGCCCAGGCGCTGGCTGCGGCGCTGTCGCTGGGCCAGGCCGAGCGCCTGGACTTGGCGCAGCGTGCGATCGCCCATATGCGGGCGCATTTCACGACCGAGGCCATGACCTCCCGCACGCTCGCCGTCTATGAGGAGATCCTGTTCCCGGCCGCCGCGGAAGGGCCGGTGGCGGCGTAGCGAGCATGGCGTTCCCCTCACCCTCCCATGGCTCTCGCCATGGGCCCCTCCCTCTCCCGCTCGCGCGGGAGAGGGGCCAAGCTCCATCCAGCCCCTCTACCGCCTGCGGGAGAGGGAGGGACCCAGCGCGAAGCGCTGGGAGGGTGAGGGTCCCGCGCTGACGCACTCGATGCGCATCCTCGTCATCAAGCTCGGCGCGCTCGGCGATTTTGTTCAGGCGATGGGGCCGGCGGCGGCGATCCGCCGGCATCATCATGGCGACGAGATCGCACTGCTCACCACCGAGCCGTATGCCGAGCTGGCGCGCGCCGCGCCTTATTTCGACCGGGTGCTGATCGACGAGCGGCCCAGCCTCGTCAATCCGCTGGGCTGGTGGCGCCTCGCGCGCCTGCTGCGCGGCGGCCGCTTCGACCGCGTCTACGATCTGCAGACCTCGGACCGGTCGAGCTTCTACCATTGGCTCATGGGCCGGCCCGACTGGTCGGGGATCGCGCCCAGCGCCTCTTTGCCGCATGCCAATCCGCGCCGCGATCTCATGCACACGATCGAGCGCCAGGCCGAGCAGCTGCGTCTCGCCGGCATCGCCGATGTGCCGCTGCCGGATCTCTCCTGGGCGGCGCGCGACATCGCCCACTGGGGCCTGCCCGATCGGCTGCTGCTGCTGGTGCCCGGCGGCTCGGCGCATCGGCCGAAGAAGCGCTGGCCGGTCGAACGTTTCGCCGCGCTCGCGGCGCTGGCGGCGCGGCAGGGCGCGACGCCCATCGTGCTGGGCGGCGCGCAGGAAGCGGCGCTCGGCGCCGCCATCGCCGCGCGCTGTAGCGCCGCGCGCGACCTCACCGGCAAGACCGGCTTGGGCGAGATCGTCGCTCTCGGCCGCCGCGCGCTGCACGCCGTGGGCAACGATACCGGGCCGATGCATCTCATCGTCGCCGCCGGCGCGCCCGCCACCGTGCTCTATTCGGCCGAGTCCGATCCTGCGCTCACCGCGCCGCGCGGCGCGCGCGTGACCGTGCTGCGGCGCACGGATCTCGCCGAGCTCGCCGTGGAAGAGGTTGCCGCCACCCTTGCCTTCGGCTAAATCCGCCGCGCATGAACCCCGTCACCATTACGCTTCCCGACGGCAAAACCAAAAGCTTTCCCGGACCGGTCACCGGCGCCGAGATCGCCCAGTCGATCGGCCCTGGCCTGGCCAAGGCAGCGCTCGCCATCAAGGTCGATGGCGAGGCCAAGGATCTCACCGCGCCGATCGGGCGCGACGCCCGGGTCGCCATCCTGACGCGGGACTCGCCCGAGGCGCTGGAGATCCTGCGTCATGACGCGGCGCATGTTCTGGCCGAAGCGGTGAAGGAGCTCTATCCCCCGACGCAGGTGACCTTCGGCCCGGCCACCGAAAGCGGCTTCTACTACGATTTCGCCCGCGACGAGCCGTTCACGCCGGAGGATCTCGAGCGCATCGAGACGCGCATGCATGAGATCGTCGATCGCGACGAAAAGATCACGCGCGAGGAATGGGAGCGCGACCCGGCCGTCGAGTTCTTCAAGTCGATCGGCGAGAAATACAAGGCGGAGTGGATCCACGAAATCCCGCGCGACGAGGTGATCAGCCTCTATCGCCAAGGCGGCTTCGTCGATCTCTGCACCGGACCGCACCTGCCCTCGACCGGCCGGCTCGGCCATGCCTTCAAGCTGATGAAGGTGGCCGGCGCCTATTGGCGCGGCGATGCCCGCAATCAGCAGCTGCAGCGCGTCTACGGCACCGCTTGGCCCGACGACAAGGCGCTGAAGCAGTATCTCTTCCAGCTCGAAGAGGCGGAAAAGCGCGATCACCGGCGCCTCGGCCGCGAGCTCGATCTCTTCCACCAGCAGGAAGAGGCGGTGGGCAGCGTCTTCTGGCATCCCAAGGGCTGGACGCTCTACCGCACCATCGAGACCTATCTGCGCGGGCGGCTCGAGCGCGCCGGCTATGTCGAGGTGAAGACGCCGCAGCTCATCGACCGCTCGCTCTGGGTGGCCTCGGGCCATTGGGAGAAGTTCCGCCACGCCATGTTCACCGTGCGCGACGAGGACGAAGGCAAGGAGCGCGTCCTCGCGGTGAAGCCGATGAACTGCCCCGGCCACGTCCAGATCTTCCGGCAGCATCTCCACAGCTATCGCGAGCTGCCCCTGCGGCTCGCGGAGTTCGGCTCGTGCCACCGCAACGAGCCCTCGGGGGCCCTCCACGGCATCATGCGCGTGCGCGCCTTCACCCAGGACGATGCGCATATCTTCTGCACGGAGTCGCAGATCACCGAGGAGACGGTGGCGTTCTGCGATCTCTTGCGCTCGGTTTATCGCGATTTCGGCTTCCCCGAGATGACGGTCAAATTCTCCGACCGGCCGCCGGTGCGCGCCGGCACGGACGAGGTCTGGGATCAGATGGAGGGCGCGCTCAAAGCGGCGACCGAAGCAGCCGGGCTGCCTTTCGTCCTCAATCCCGGCGAAGGCGCCTTCTACGGGCCGAAGCTCGAATTCGTGCTGCGCGACGCCATCGGCCGCGACTGGCAATGCGGCACCTTGCAGGTCGATTTCGTCCTGCCCGAAC
>JASHUO010000028.1 GCA_030039975.1 Alphaproteobacteria bacterium | reverse complement strand
GCGCTGAGCGACGTTCAAGCGGCCGAGGCACAGGTGGAGCAGGTGGTCAGCCTGAGCACGCAGAATCAGCAGATCGCCGCCAGCGCCCAGACTCCGCTTCAGACTCAGATTTCCGCCATCTCCACGCAGATCAACAATACGCAGACGGCGCAACAAGCCGCCGTCGCGGCGCAGACTGCGACGCTCGAGCAGCAGGCGCAGGAGGAATACCACATCATCGAGATGAATCTCGGTAACGACAGCAATGCCAGCTCGTTTCTCAGCAGCGTCGAGAATTACTCATCCATCGCAGACACGCAGCCGGGCACCACGCTTTCGCTACTGGGCGGAACCTCGGGGGAGCCGCTTCTCCCCGTGGCCAATCTGACGACGAGCAGCTCGTCCACGAGCAGCACTTCGTCGAGCTCCTCCTCCAACTCTACCTCTGGATCGTCGTCAAGCTCGTCTTCCGGCAGCTCAAGCCTCGGCTCGCTCTTCTCGACCACGGCCTGAGCTGGCGCTTACTCCGCCGCCGCAGGCGCCACCGCGGTCCGCGCGAGCCGTTCCAGCAGCGCGTCGGTGCCGCGCTCCATCGCCGCGAGCGCCGCTTCGGTGCTGTCCCTGAACGTGGCAAACAGCCGTCGGCGCAGCCCCTCGTCCCGCGCGCGGCAGCCATAGAACATGCCGATGCGCGGCAGGGCGTTGAGGCTGCCGTCGATGAGCGATTGGAGCTGCCCGTAACGGGCGCTCGCCTTGTATGGGAACTCGTGCAGCGCTTCATAAGCTCCGGCGAAATCGGCGGCTTGGAGATCGAAGCCGCCGACCATGAGGCGCAGATCCGCGTACATCTCCCGCGCCTGGTCGCACAACTCTTCCAGGTGGCGGCCGCGGAGGATCTCGCTCGGAGCGAACCGCTTCATGCTGCGCTTCAGTTCGGCGAAAACCCGCCGACGGTCGATCACCGGGCCGTCGACGATGAGCGCTTCCGGCACGCGCGGCGTGGCGCCGGCGATGAGCGCGCCGTCGCTACAGTTGACGACATTGAGGCGATAGGCCGCAATGAGGTCGGTCAACATGCGGCGGCTGGCGTCGTAGATCCAATTGGTCAGCGCGATGCCGCCGAAATTGCCTTCGACCTCGAGCGGATAGCGCGTGCTCTGCGCCGTGTGCTGCTTCCACTTCTCGATGTCGCGGTAGATCGTGCCTTCGGCATGGTCGGGCACCCCGGGACGCATGCCGCAATCGGTCCCGAACAGAACGAAGCGCGTGAACCCCAGCGCGACGGCGGTGGCCGTCGCCGCATTGGTGCAGGTGGGCGCGGCGCCGCTGATCGGCGCATGGTCGCCGCGCAGGATGCAGGTCGAGCTCACGCTGTCGCGAAAGAAAAAGAGCGCGTCGCCGAACATCGGCGCCACGCGCGGATCGACCGTGGCCGAGGCAATGAGGGTGATGGGCGCGAGGTCACCGTGCTTGCGCGCCTCGCTGATCACCTCGTGGACCTGCGGTCCGTTCTCCAGCTCGCAGTGAAAGTCCGGTGTCAGTCCCCGGCGCAGCAGCGGCCGCAACGCCGTGCCCGCCGAAAACAGCACGACCCGGTCGCGGATGCGATGCAGCGTCTCGATGGACTCGTCGAGCGACGGCCCGGCGCCGACAATGACCGCCGGTTCCGGGCGTTCGCGCCGCGGTCCGGCATCGAGCAGCGAGAAGGGATGGCTGGCGAAGTTGGTCACCGCGTTCGTCATCATCACGATCTCATCTTCGAAGAAACCGCGATTGACATAGGCGAATTCGGCCGCGCCGTGCAGCCGCTTCCGGGCTTCGCCGAAGGCCCAGAGCGAGTAATGCGTGTAGACCCAGGCACCGTCGAGGAAGGGCGTCCCGCGCGCCGCGACCCGGCGCATGATGGCGCTGACCATGTTTCCGGGGTCGAGATCGGTGACAAAATCGATTCCACCGCCGGCCCGGTCGAGCCGGTCGAAGACCGCTTGCCAGTCGATGGCGGCGAAGGAATGGCCGATGAATTCGAGGAAAGGCTCGACGACAATCACCCAGCGGACGCCGGTGCGGCGGATCACTTCCTCCAAGTGGTAGCCGAGGCCGAGACCGAAGACGACGAGAAATGTCGGCGTCGAGATCGGCCCCAGCGACAATTCGTCGTCCGCCAGCGAGTGCAAGATCGCCTTCATGAGATCGATGCAAACTTCGCTCACCAGTCCCGCGGAGGTCGGCGAATCCATGATCAGACGCATCGGCTTGGCCATGAATTCGTCGACTTGCGCGCCGGCATAGCTGCGCGCATCGCGGCCATAGATGCGGCGATCGCCGATCAGAAGGTCGACCGGCGCGCCGTCCTCGATGGCGACCGAGGTTTGCGGCTTGTGGGCGGCGACCGCCTCGGCAACCGCGGGAAAGCGCTGGGCAAAGGCCGCCTGGGATTGCGCCGCCCGATCGTCGCGGCTCATGCGGCGGCCCGGCCGAGAGCCTCGCGCGCAGCCTCCTCGATCGCGCCGGCGATCAGCGCGGCGCTGCCTTCGCCGCGCATTGCGATCGGCGCAATCGTCGCAGCGACGCGCTGACGCCTCTCGGGCGAAGCCGCCAGCTCCGCCGCCAACGCCACATATTCGCCCGGCGTCGGCACCGCCAGCTCCGC
>JASHUO010000303.1 GCA_030039975.1 Alphaproteobacteria bacterium | reverse complement strand
TAAAGCTCGAGCAGATCGAGCGCCGGAAAGGGCAGAACGCCCATGCGCCGCGCCGTGGCGCGGGCATGGCAGAGCAAGGGCGGCGCCGTCCGGGCGCGCCGCGCCGCCTCAGCGAAGCCGAGAAATTCGATCTCGCCCTCCGGCGACAGCCAGGCGGCCTGCTTGACGCCAGCCACCAGCGCCGGCGCCGGCGGCAGCACGACGGCGGAAACGGAAGGGGGCGGCATCGGGGATGAGGGCACGCCCCGGTATAGACCGCCCGCCGGCAGAGGTCACGCGCGGCAGCAGCGCGGCAACGCTATTGCCCGGTCTGCTGCAGCAATCCGTAGATGCGGTCGAGGGCGCCGGCGTCGACCTGCTGCACGCCGGCGCTGCTGGCGACGAACATGCGACCAAGAGCGGCATGCAGCGCGCTATCGCTGACGCCGCCCAGCGGCTTGATCGTCGCATCGACGCAGAATTTGTCGGCCGAGATCGAGACCGGGGCGGTGGTGACCACCTTCAGCGGCGCGTCCTGGAGCAGGTCGGAGGTGGCGCCGATATCATCATCGAAGGCGTCGGTGGTGAAGACCGCGCCGGCGGCCACGACGATCGCCTTGCCGGAATACTCGGAGAGCGATCCCGGCAGCCGGCAGATTTCGAGCTTGACGTCGTTGGCAGCCGCCGCGGGCGTGGCGGAAGGCACCGACGGCACCAACGGCGCCGCCCAGGCGCCCGGCGGCAGCGCGGCAAGGATAGCGGCGAGCAACAGTTTCCGTCCCATGGCGTGGCGATTGACGGCCGGGACGCCGGGAGCGGCAAGTTACAAATTTGCAAGGCGCCCCCTGCTTAGGACGAGAAGGGGGATAAGGGGATGGGTGGGAATGTGGGGATTTTTAAGATTCAGGGCGCCGAAGGCGCCCTTTCTTTTCAATCCCCCCGATCCCCCTTTCCCCTTATCCCCCTTCTCTTCCCTCATCCTTCCCTTCGCTCTCTCGGCGGCTGCATTCGTGGCGCTCTTGTCGCGGCAACCGCGGCTGCGCTAGCGTTCGGGGATGGCAACGCTGATCTATCACATGTGCCGGCGCGCGGAATGGCAGGCGGCGGAGCGGGACGGCGTTTATCGCGGCTCGTCGCAGGACGCGGCCGACGGCTTCATCCATTTTTCCACGGCAGCGGAGATCGAAGCCTCGGCGGCGAAGCATCGCGCCGGACAGCGTGATCTCGTGCTGATCGCCGTCGAGGCGGCGACGCTGGGCGGCGCGCTCAAATGGGAAGCAGCGCGCGGCGGCGTGCTCTTCCCGCATCTTTACGATGCCCTGCCGCTCGCCAGCGTGCGTTGGGCGCGGGAGCTGCCGCTCGGCGATTCCGGCCGCCACCTCTTCCCGGCGTTGGAGTAGAATGCGGCCATGCTGCTCGATCTCGCTTTACCGATGCTGCGCCGGCTGCCGCCGGAGACGGCGCACCGGCTGACGATTCGAGCGCTGCGCAGCGGCTTCGCGCCGCGCCGCACCCGGCCCGATTCGCCGAGTCTCGCCATCACCCTGTGGGGCCGGCAATTTCCCAACCCGGTCGGGCTCGCGGCCGGGTTCGACAAGAACGCCGAGGTGCCGGAGCAGATGCTGCGCTTCGGCTTCGGTTTCGTCGAATGCGGCACGATGACGCCGCGTCCGCAAGCCGGCAATCCCCGGCCGCGGCTCTTCCGCCTCGAAGAGGATGAGGCGCTGATCAATCGGCTCGGCTTCAACAATGACGGCATCGCCGCCGGCGCCGTTCGGCTCGCGGCGCGCCGGCGGCCGAACGGCATCGTCGGCGCCAATATCGGCAAGAACCGTGATACCGCGGACGATATCGCCGATTACGTGCAAGGCGTCACGGTGCTGGCGCCGCTCGCCGATTATCTCGTCGTCAACGTCTCCTCGCCCAACACGCCGGGGCTGCGCGAGCTGCAGCGCAAGAGCGCGGTGACGGCGCTGATCGAGCGGCTGATGGCGGCGCGCGCCGCCGTGGTGCCGGAAAACGCGCCGCCGCTGCTGCTCAAGATCGCGCCCGATCTCGCGCCGGAGGACCGCGTCGACCTCGCCCACGCGGCCCTCGCCTCCCATGTCGACGGCCTCGTCATCGCCAACACGACGGTGGCGCGGCCCGCGAGCCTGCGCAGCCCCGAGGCGCACGAGCCCGGCGGACTCAGCGGCCGGCCGCTGCGCGCGCCGGCGACGGCGCTGCTCGGCGAGATGTATCGCCTGACCCAGGGAAGATTGCCGATCATCGGCGTCGGCGGCATCGCATCGGGCGCCGACGCTTACGAGAAGATCCGCGCCGGCGCCAGCCTGGTCCAGCTCTACACCGCGCTCGTCTATCACGGGCCGGGGCTGGTGCTGCGCATCAAGCGGGAGCTGGAGGCGCTGCTGGCGCGCGACGGCTTCACCCGGCTTGCCGAAGCCGTGGGCAGCGCCGCGCACTCGCCGCGGGCCCCGGCGCATGGCCGATAGGCGCCGCGCCGGACAATGAGCCTCAGCCTGCGGCAAGGCCTCGGCGAGATCGCCGGGGGTTATGACGGCTTCATCCTCGACCTCTGGGGCGTGCTGCATGACGGCACCGCGCCCTTTCCCGGCGTCGTCGATGCGCTCGGCCGATTGAAGGCGGCCGGCAAGCGGCTCGCCGTGCTGTCGAATGCACCGCGCCGCGCCGCGCTGGTCGAGGCGCGGATGAACGAGATCGGGCTCACGCGCGGGCTCTACGACCACGTCCATTCCTCGGGCGAGGAGACCTGGCAGCATCTGCTGCGGCGCGACGACCCGTTCTACGCCGCGCTCGGGCAGCGCTGCTATCACCTGGGGCCCGCGCGCGACGACAACATGCTGGAAGGCATCGGCCTCCAACGCGTCGCCGACATCAACGACGCGGAATTCATCCTCAACACCGGGCCGTCCGACTGGGACGAAACCGTGGCGCAGCACGAGCCGCTGCTGCGAGCGGCGCGGGCGCGCGACCTGCCGATGGTCTGCGCCAATCCCGATCTCGTCGTCGTTCATCAGGGGCGGCGCGCGATCTGCGCCGGCGCGGTGGCGCAGCGCTATGAGGCGCTGGGCGGCCGCGTACGTTGGCACGGCAAGCCCTTTCGCCCGGCCTATGAGACCTGCTTTGCCGCGCTCGGCATCAGCGACCGGCGGCGCATCATCGCCGTCGGCGACAGCCTGCGCACCGACATTGCCGGCGCCAATGCCGCCGGCATCGAC
>JASHUO010000302.1 GCA_030039975.1 Alphaproteobacteria bacterium | reverse complement strand
GCACCATCTCCGTCGACAAGGCGATGGAGGCGCCGCTGCTGACGCTCGATTCCGGACCCGTCTCCGGCGTCACCGGCTCGCTCTATCTCGGCAGCCTCATGAACTATCCCAACATCATCACCACCGACATGGGCGGCACCTCCTTCGATGTCGGCATCATCCATGACGGCAAGCCGGCCTATTCCTTCGTCAGCAATGTGAACCAGTACGAGTATTTCATTCCCAAGGTCGACATCCAGGCGATCGGCAGCGGCGGCGGCAGCCTGGTGCGCGTCGACGAGGCGACGCGGACGATGCGCGTCGGGCCCGAAAGCGCCGGCGCGGTGCCCGGGCCGGTCTGCTACGGCAAGGGCGGCACCGTGCCCACCGTCACCGACGCCGATGTCGTTCTCGGCTACATCAACCCCGACAATTTCGCCGGCGGCCGCATCCCGCTCGACCAGCCGAAAGCGGCGGCGGCGATCCAGGACATCGCCGACCGGCTCGGCCTCTCGCTCATGGATTGCGCCAGCGGCATCGCCAAGATCGCCGAGTTCCAGATGGCCGACATCATCCGCAAGATGACCGTCGGCAAGGGCTTCGATCCGCGCGACTTCGTGCTCTTCGCCTTCGGCGGCGCGGGCCCTGCTCATGCCGGCATCTTCGCGCGCGAGCTGGGCGTCGCCAAGGTTGTGATCCCGCAGCGCGAGACCGCCTCCACCTGGTGCGCATTCGGCGCTGCCTCCGCCGACATCCTGCATATCCACGAACGCGTCGACATCATGGCCTCGCCCTTCGAGGCGGAGCGCCTCAACCGCAATCTCGAGCGGCTCGAAGAGATCGCGCGCCGGCAGATGGCGCGCGATGCCATCGCCCCCGAGCGGCAGAAGCTGCAATTCTCGGTCGATATGCGCCACAAGGGTCAGATCAACGAGGTCGAGGTGATGCTCGAGGAGAGCCGCGTCGCCGGCGCCTTCCAGGACGGGCTGCGCGAGGCCTTTCACCGGCGCTACGAGCAGCTCTATGGCCGCGGCTCCTCGTTCCGCGGCGGCCGGCTCGAGATCGTGACCTTCCGCATCCGCGCCATGGCGGAGACGCCGCGGCCGCGGCTGGTCGCAGCTCCGTCGCTGACCGCGGAGATCGCTGCGGCGGCGCGCCGGCCGAGCCGGGCGGTCTATTGGGCCGATCTCGGCCGCGCGGTCGAGACGCCGGTCTATGACGGCATCGCGCTCCGCCCCGGCAACGCCGTCGCCGGGCCGAGCGTGGTCGAGACGCCCGACACCACCGTCGTGGTGCCGCCGGGCCAGCGGCTTTCCGTCGACCGCTTCGGCAATTTCGAAATCGAGCTCGGAGAAGGACGCCCGCAATGAGCAAGATCAGCGAGCTCACCGATACCGTCTTCGACGGGGTCAACAATCCCTATGTGCCGCCGAAGGCGCTCAGCATTTCGCCGAAGCTGCGCCTCCATCGCGACTTCAGCGACGATTTCGATCCCGTCACCTTCGAGGTGATCCGGCATCACCTCTGGAACGTCAATGAGGAGCATGGCGCCACCATCCAGCGGCTTTCCGGTTCGCCGGTGGCGATGTACGCGCTCGACCTCAACCCGTCGATCCTGACCGAGGATGCGGAGTTCGTCTTCTTCGGCCCCTATATGCAATACATGTCGGGCGTCACCGATACTCAGGTGAAGTGGATCCTGGAGAATCGCAGCGACAATCCCGGCATCCGCGACGGCGACATGTTCCTCGCCAACGATCCCTGGGTCGGCGCCGCGCATCAGCAGGATGTGATGCTGATCTGCCCGGTCTTTGCCGAGGGCGAGCTGTTCTGCTGGGTCACCAACTGCCTCCATCAATACGATATCGGCGGCATCACGCCGGGGAGTTTCTGTCCCGCGGCCGAGACCGCTTTCGACGAAGGCATCCTCATTCCGCCGGTGAAGATCATCGAAGGCAACGAGATCCGCCGCGATATCGAGGACATCTATCTCCGCTCGTCGCGCAAGCCCGAGTTGGTGGCGCTCGACTTCCGCGCCCAGATGGCCGGCAACATCGCCGCGCGCGAGCGCATCGCCCAGCTCATTCGCCGCTATGGCGCGCGCACCGTCAAAGGCGTGATGAAGCGCATCCTGGTCAATGGCGAAACCGCCTTTCTGCAGAAGCTCGCCCGGCTGCCCGACGGCACCTGGCGCGACCGCACCTATGTCGAGTGCTGCCGGCCGGGCGACCGCTCCACCTATCGGGTGATGCTGAGCCTGACCAAGCGCGGCGACACGCTGACCTTCGAGAACGAAGGCACGGCGCCGCAGCAAGGCGCGATGAATGCCACCTATTCCGGCTGGCGCGGCGCCATCATGGTGGCGCTGAACCAGCTGCTCTGTTGGGATCAGTATTTCTCGGTCGGCGGCGCGCTCCGCCATGTCGAGTTCAACCCGACCGCCGGCACGCTCAACTGCGCCAGCTTCCCGGCTTCGGTCTCGACGGCGCCGGTGCAGGCAATGGAGATCTCGCTCTATCCCGCCTACAACGTGCTCTCCAAGATGATCTACGGCGATCCGGCGATGCGCAAAGATGTGATGTGCATCGGCGGCACCAGCCAGTGGCCCGCCACCATCTTCCGCGGCATCGATCAGTGGGGCGAGCGCTACGGCTATCTCCTCGTCGATCCCATCGGCGGCGCCATCGGCGCCTTCTCGACCCAGGACGGCATCTCGACCGGCGGCCAGTCGCGCACGCCGATCTGCAAGCTGCCCAATATCGAGCATACCGAGCAGAGCTTCCCGCTGCTCTTCCTCTACCGCAAGGAGGTGGCGGATAGCGGCGGCGCCGGCAAGTTCCGCGGCGGTCTCTCCGCCGAAAGCTGCTTCATCCCGCACAACACCGATAAGATCGTCCAGGACACGCTGTCCTCCGGCAATGCCATCCCGACCTCGACCGGCATGATGGGCGGCTATCCCGGCACGCCGAACCGCTATCGCTTCGTCACCGGCAGCGACATCCTCGAACGCCTCGCCCGCCGCGAGATGGTCGAGGACGCGCTCGACGTCGACGGTACGGAGGTGACGCTGCAGCTCCGCCAGGAGAATTTCGAGCAGCATCCGGCCGATGTCTATGCCGTGGTGTGGACGGCGGCCGGCGGCTTCGGCGATCCCATGGATCGCGACCCGCAGCACGTGCTCGATGACTGGCTGAACGGCGCGGTGACGCATGAGGCGGCCCGCGATATCTATGGCGTCGTCATCGACGCGGCGGCGGCGTTGCTAGACCGCGAAGCGACCAGGCGTCTGCGCGAAAAGGTGCGCCGCGACCGCATCAAGGACATCGCCTTGAAGCCGCGCCGGCTCACCGGCGGTACGGCGATCCACATCACCGAGAACCTGCTGCTCCGGCGCGACGGTGAAACACCGCATCATTGCTGCGCCAAATGCGACAGCGATCTCGGGCCGACCAGCGACAATTACAAGGATCACTGCCTGCGCCAGGACAATCCGATCGCAGCGTCGAGCCCGCTCGTCGGCGACCCCCGCCGCTACATCGATGACGAGCCGGTCTTCCGCCAGTTCTTCTGCCCCGGCTGCGGTAGCCTCATCGAGAACGAGATTGCGGTGACATCCGACCCGGTCCTGCGCGACATCGAAGTCCCCACCGACCCCCGCCTCTCCGAAGCCCGCCCCGAAGCAGCGGAGTAGGGAGCGCAGCGGAGCAGGTAAGGCAGTCGAGACGAACCAACCCCTCTCCCGCAAGCGGGAGAGGGAGGGACCCGGCCGAAGGCCGGGAGGGTGAGGGTCACCCCGACACGGCCTCACCCTTGAGCGCCATCAACACCGCCTCCTGAACGCCCTCAGTGTTCGCCAAAATATCGTTGTTCCAAAATCGCATAACACGCCAGCCCCGCGCTTCGAGCCACGCGGTGCGACGTGCGTCGTAGTTGCTCTCGAGGTGTTGCCCACCATCGGCCTCGACCACCAAACGATGCTCGATGCAGGCAAAATCGACGATAAACGGACCGATTGGCCGCTGGCGGCGGAATTTATAGCCCAGAAGACGACGCGAACGCAGAACGGACCACAGGCGACGCTCGGCGTCGGTCATTGTCGCGCGCAACGCGCGGGCTCGAAGGTTCGGCATAACCGGCAGAATAGCATGCCGCTGACCTACCCTCACCCTCCCACCGCTGCGCGGCGGGTCCCTCCCTCTCCCGCATGCGGGAGAGGGGGTAATGCCAGATTGACGTTCAAGTTCGACGCTCTTACATCCCTCTCAGCGCCTGATCAACGCCGCACATTCAAGGGGTAAGCGCTCACAAGGCGCATCGCGCAAGCGAACGACCAGGAGGTCTCGATGCTATGCATGGTCCAACAGATGGGGCAGGGGCTTGCCTTCGGGGCGGCATTGCTGCTGTCCAGCGCGGCTCTTGCCCAGACCGCTGGAACGGATGCGCCACCGCCCGCGTCGGTTGACGAGCATGGCGTGCCGACGCGCGAGGGCAATACTTACGATTTTCGCGATCACCAGCCGACGCAAGCCGGGCCGCCCTCGGCGAGCAGCTCGCAGCAGGTCGAGAAGAGCGTGCGGGATCTGCTGAAGCAAACCGACCAGCTCGACAAGCAGTCGGAACAGGACGAGCGCGGACTGTCCGGCGGTTCCAACGGCCAGCGTTGATATGCCCCTCTCCCGCGAGAGCGCTATCGGATTCACACATCGTGAAGCTCCAGGGCGGTTCCGTATTTGATGGCGCGGAACTCTTGGAGACCTCGTCGCATGACCTGGGGCCCGGGCTTGCCGTAGTAGCCGGTCCAGCCGCCGAGGCGGGC
>JASHUO010000301.1 GCA_030039975.1 Alphaproteobacteria bacterium | reverse complement strand
GGCCTCGCGCCTTTATTCAACCTCATGTTACACGAAACTTACATCGGTTGGCGTACGCCTGATCGGGGGGCGGCGTGCGGAACGGCGACACTCTGCAGCACTCGCCAGCGATGGACCGAAGCTACAGCGGCCTGAACCCCGCTGCTTGCACAGGAGGGATGTGGTCCATGCGTGCTGTGATCCTTACTCTAGCGGCTGGCGTCAGCGTGCTCGCTCTATCGGCGGGCGCGGCGATGGCACAGCAGGCCGATGCCGGCGCGAGCGGGGCATCGGCGCCTCAGCCCGTCGCGGCGGGCGCCCTCAGTCCCGTCTATGGACCGCAACTTGCACAAGCGGCGGCGGCGGCACCGACCGCGACGCCGGCAGCGGCCGGCTGCACCGGCCAAGTCGACCCCTACAAGAATTACGCGTGTCTCGATACCTATCTCGGGACAGGCTTCTTCGAGCGGCTCTACAACTACTACAAGCTCGAATGGGGCCAGGCCGGACCACCGAGCGATCCGAACGCGCCGCCGTCGCGCCGCGATGGCTGGCCGCCGACGCCGCAGACGACGCCGCCGATGCCGTTCACCGAATGGCCTTATGGCGGTACGACGGACCTCGGCGTGACGCGGCCCGGTTCGGTCGACAGTCCGTTCATGGCCGCGATCGGCAACACGTCGGTCGGCCAGTGGATGAACGATCACGGCTTCCAGTTCTATGGCTGGGTCGATCCCGGCTTCAACGTGAGCAGCAATTCCGTGCGGCCGGGCGGCAATGCCCCGATCGCTTATGCCTACACGCCGAACACGGTGCAGCTCGATCAGTTTGTCGTCTATCTCGACAAATTCCCCGACACCGTTCAGACCGACCATCTCGACTGGGGCATGCGGCTCTCGGCGATCTACGGCGAGAACTACCGCTATACGCAGTCTTACGCGCCCTGGACGACCTATCAGTACAACAAGAACAATCAGGTCAACGGCTACGACTTCCCGATGGTCTATGGCGAGCTCTTCATCCCGCAAATTTTGCAAGGGACGATGGTTCGGGTCGGGCGCTACATCTCGCTGCCGGACATCGAGGCGCAGCTCGCGCCCAACAACTACATGTATACGCACTCGCTGACTTACGCCTACGACAACTACACCAACGAAGGCATTCAGACGACGACGGCCATCACCAAGCAGCTGATGGTCCAGCTGGGCGTGAGCGTCGGCACCGAGGCGTGGATCGGGCATTGGGGCCAGCAGATCAACAACCCGGATCCGAACCCGCTCTTTCCGGGCACTCAGATGCCTAAGGACCCCGGTGCCGTCCCGTCATGGACGGCGTGCGTCCGCTACACCTGGAACGACGGCAACGACAACGTCTATCCCTGCGCCGATGCCATCAACGACGGCCACTGGGGCTACAACAACATCCAGTGGTGGGGAACGACTTACTACCATAAGTTCAATGACCAATGGCATGTTTCGACAGAATTCTATGACATCTATTCCAACCGGGTGCCGAACTTGAACAACCCCACGG
Source organism: Alphaproteobacteria bacterium (assembly GCA_030039975.1). Taxonomy (GTDB): domain Bacteria; phylum Pseudomonadota; class Alphaproteobacteria; order ATCC43930; family CGMCC-115725; genus DAHUYF01. The sequence goes on along the minus strand of JASHUO010000301.1, from coordinate 6,831 downwards.
CCGCTGCCGCGATCGCCAATGGCGGCACGCCATTTTCGCCGCAGTATTTGGCGAACAATGCGCCGAACGCGGCAAGCTGCCACAGCGTCTCGCAGCTCAGCTGCACGGCGACTGCGATCGGCACGGTGGCCTACATCAACTACTCGCCCGATCCGCTGAACAATTTCTCCTTCCGCCCGGAGTACTATGATGACGAGGAGGGATGGCGCACCGGTGTGAGGACCGGCTATTACGCGTTCTCGCTCGGCTGGCAGCACTGGCTCTCGCCCCAGATCGAGTTCCGTCCGGAGATCGGTTACTATCGCTCGATCTCGGCGAAAGCCTTCAATGGCAATGCCCTCGCCGGCATCACGCCCAACATGAACTACACCGTGCTCGGCGCGATGGACATGATCGTTCACTTCTAACGACGCAGCGTTTCCGGCCGGTACCGCCGAGCGGCCTTCCTGACTGGGGTGGGCGGCGCGGCAAAGGGGGCGGGAGGATCCGCCCCCTTTGCTTTTTCGACGCCGCGTGCCTGTCGGAAGCGCGGGTAAGCATAGCGAGCGAGTCAGCGTTCTTGCGCCAGCGCCTCGCGATCGACGCGACGTTAGAGCGGGTCTAGGGCAGGGGCGGCGCCCTCGACATGCGCCGTACGCGCAAGCTCATGGAGCCGCGGCGCGTTTGCGGCCGCGACGTCGCTCAGAGGGGAAGGAGAGTGGCGGTCTCTGCCGGCGGCGGCCGGTCGGCGCTCGGCTCGAAGCATTCGGGAGCGACGATCGAGCCTGATGGCCAGCGGGTGCCGCCCTTGGCCCGCATCCAGGCTTGGGCCGCTTCCTCCGGCGAGGCGTCGAGGACATGGCAGGTGATGTCGCGCCCGGCCCGGCGCGCGGCGATCACTTCGCGGACCCAAGTCTCCGCATCGGTCATCGGCCCTTCAAGCGTGAAGCGATCGGTATCGTGATCGGCAATGCAGAGCACGAAAAGCGGCGAGGGACGGCGTCGCCGCCGCTTCGACGACCGCGGCCAGCGAGTGGCTGATGTCTCGCTGGCCGCGGCAGGTGATGGCAGCGGCTCCGTCATGAGCGCGTCGTGCTGCAGGCTACTGGCGCTCGCTCGTCGAGGCCACGGCCGTCGGGGCTTCGAGCATGCCGCGGACGACGGCAACGTGGGTCATCGCGGCCGCGTCGTTACCCTCGTTGCACGCCTGGTGGGCAAGACGGATGCGCAGCCGCGCGTAGTTGATCGCCGCGGCATCGGCATGATGGAGACCGTCGACGCTGGTGAGGCTGCCCGGCGTCCCCTTGGTCGGCGCCGGGTACCCGTGCGCCTGCCACTCCTTATCGAGCTGGCTTACGGCCTGCACGCAGCTTCCGCCTGTCGTCGCGGCGGTCTGGGCCGAGGCCGCTGAGGCGAGGAGTGCCAGGCCGATGAATCCGATCGCAATCCTACGCATGATCTTTCTCCCGGCAGCGCCTCTTCCGTTCCAGCGGTCGACGGGTTGACTGCCATTGCTGCAGTAAGATTAAAGCGCTCGGACATTAAAAATCGAGACGAGGCGCGGTCTCTTTGGATGAAAGTTGCGTGTTTTATTGCGAGGCAGACCGATATTGTTGATGTATGGGCCGTTGTTTATACGGAATAGGCGCGTTTTATTATCTGATTTTCATGGAACGGAGTGATATGTTTCGGTCTGTTTCATCTCGCGTCGTGATGCGCCAGCTTTTCGGCGAAGAAGGCCATGCTGTATCGATCATTGTCTAAGTGCGGCGCGTAATCGCGAGCCTAGCGTTACTGGTATTTCCTTTGCGCGATGCGACAATTTTTTTCGGAAATTTAGATACTGATAGGGCCCGTTTGCTCTCGATTTTTTATGCCCGCTTCGTGTTCATTAAGTCCGTTTAGGTCAGCTTGGTTCAAGCGACGAGGGGGTGTGTGCGGCTGGCGAGCGGGGTCGCCGACGCACGGATTTTCCATCCGAGTTGCGGTTACGCGAACCGATTGATGTGGAGGCGAGCTATGTCTACCCCGCTCTGCACCCTCATGCGCGTGATGCGCGCGCACGGGAGAGCGCCGACTGGAGCGCGGCAGTGGTGCCGTTGCGTCGAAGCGGCATGACCAACAACGCCGTCACCGTACTGATCATCGACGACGAGTTGCCGATCCGTCGTTTGCTCAGGCGCAAGCTCAGCGTGCACAACTATAGCGTCGTCGAGGCCGAGACCGGCAAGTCCGGGCTCGAGCTGGTGCGCAAGGAAAAGCCGGATGTCGTGATCCTCGATCTTGGTCTCCCCGATATCGATGGCATCGAGGTCATCTCGCTCATTCGCGCGCTGTCGAAGGTACCCATCGTCGTGCTGTCGAGCCGCAGCGACGAGCGGACCAAGGTCGAAGCGCTGCTGCGCGGCGCGGATGACTACGTCACCAAGCCCTTCGGCATGGATGAGCTGGTTGCGCGCTTGCAGACCGCGCTGCGCCACGGCTTCCACGAACAGGGGCAGGAGCCGGTTTTCCGCACCGGGGAGCTGATGGTCGACCTCGTGCATCGCAAGGTCACCGTCGCCGGCGAAGAGGTGAAGCTGTCGCCGACGGAATTCGATCTGTTGCGGCTGCTCGTCACGCACGCGGGGCGCGTGCTCACCCATCGGCAGATCCTGCGCGAGATCCGCGGCGAGAGCGCCGATGACGATGTGCAGTATCTCCGGGTCTATATGCGCCTCTTGCGGCGCAAGCTGGAGCCGGATCCGGTGCAGCCGCGCTACATCCTGACCGAGCCCGGCGTCGGTTACCGGCTTCAGGTCACGGAGTAGAAGCGGGCTCGGGCGGAGCCGCCACCGCATCGCTCTCGACGGGAAGCGTGATGGTGAACACGGCGCCGCTGCGGTCGCTGCGGTTGCCCGCCCTGATCGCGCCGCCCTGCGCCTCGACGAAGCCGCGGCAGATGGCGAGGCCGAGGCCCGTTCCCGCGCGCTGGCGGTCGGCCGCTTTGAGGCGGTAGAACTTGTCGAAGATGCGCTCGAGGTCGTCGGGCGGAATGCCGCTGCCTTCGTCAGCAATCTCGAGCGCGATCCTCTGGTACGACCGGCTTGCCCTCATGCACACCATCGAGGCCGGCGGCGAGTACTTCGCGGCATTGTCTAAGAGATTGAACAGCACGTTCTCGAAGAGAACGAAATCGAGCCGAACCATCGGCAGCTCGTCGGGGATGTCGATCTTGATTCGGCGCTCGCCGAGGAGCTTGCGCGCCCTTCGGACGGCGCTGCCGACGACATCGGTGAGGTCGATCAGTTCGTGCTTGATCTCGAGCGCCCCGGCCTCCAACCGGGTAATGTCGAGCAGGTTACCGACGAAGCGGTTGAGCCGCTCCGCTTCCTCCTGAGCGGTGTCGAGGAGCTCTATGCGTGCCTCGGGATCACCGAAGGTCTCGTCCCGCCGCAGGTCGGCGAGCGCGCCAAGCACGGAAGCGAGCGGCGTGCGCAGATCATGCGAAATCGAGGTCAACAGCGCTGATCTGAGCCGCTCGGTCTCGCGTAACACCCGCGTCTCGTCGATCTCCGCTGCCAGCGAGACGCGCTCGACGGCGACGGCCGCCTGGTCCGCCAGCGCGTCGAGCAGCCGGCGCTCCTCCGGCGTCAGCAGCGAGTTCGGCGGATCCCGGCCGATGCCGAGCACGGCAACCATGCCGCGCGGCGTTCGCAGCGGGAGAAAGAGCCAGCTGCCACCGCCCAAGGTGTCAGCGCCATGCCCGGCCGGTCGGTCGTTGTGCCAGACCCAGCTCGCCGCTGCGAGCTCCGCCTCGCCGAGTTGGCCGGGCCCTCGGTAGGCGGCGCGTGGAACCAGCCGCCCCTCCTCGCTGAGCAGGATGACAACCCGGGCACGCAGCATCATGCTGACTTGATAGGCGCTCGTATTCAGCAGCAGGTCCAAACGGCTGATGGCCGAGAGCCGGCGGCTGAAGGCGTAGAGCTCCGCCGTCGTCTTCGCGTGGCGGCGGGCAACCAGCATCTGTGCGCCGGTCCGGGCGGTGAGATAGCTGGTGCACATGGCAACGGCGACAAGCACGAGCAGTACGAACCAGTCGCGGGGATCATCGATATCCCAGGTGTAGACCGGCGGCACCCAAAAGAAGTCGAAGGCAAGCATCGACAGGGCGCTCAGGACCAGAGACGGCAGCAGGCCAAACCGTGCCGCGGTGATGAGCACCAGCGTCAGATAGATGAGCGCAACCTCGGTAAGCTTGAGGTAGTCGCGAAAGACGCAGCCGAGCGCCGTCAGCAGTGCCAGTAGGCCGATGCTCACGACATAGGGGAAAGGATCGAAGCTTCGAGATGGTGACGCCGTGGCCACCATCGACGCCGGGACCGGCGGCAAGCCCGCCTCCTCCCCGGATACAACATGGAGACCGATATCCTTCGCCCGACGGGCGAGCGTGCGCGCCAGCAGCGGGCGCCAAAGGTCGAACCAATGGCGGGGCCGTGATTTGCCAATGACGATCTGGGTGACGCCGTTTTCGCGCGCAAATGCCAGAATCTCATCGGCCACGCGATCGCCCGGAAGCGTCATGGCGTCGCTGCCGAGCTTTTCCGCGAGCCGCAGGCAGTCCGCGATGCGGTCGCGCTCGCCCTCGTTCAAGCGGCGGTGCCGGGCGGTCTCGACATAGATCGCCGTCCAGCGCGCATCGTGTTGGCCCGCAAGCCGCTGGCCGTAATGCAAGAGGCCTGCGCTGGTGGCATGCTCGTTCACGCAAACCAGAATGTGCTCAATCGGCGGCGCCGCCCTTGCGGCGACGCCGGGCGCCGATCCCTCGGGCTCCCCGGTTACTGAGTTTCTGTCGGGCACCTGTGGCAATTCCTGACGCAGCACTTCCCGCGCAGCAAGCGATGTCGCGAGAAATCCGGGTCTAATCTCGAATTTGCTTATGGATTTTTAATGTCCGATACCGAATTTCTTCCCGAGATTTATAGTCCGAACAGCAGGTGCTTGGGAAGCTGCGTGCGCCGGCTGCGAGCAGCGATACGCCTGGGATCGCGCGGTCCGGCGAGTGATCGCCGTGAGACTCAGCTTGGCCTGGGGCCGATGAGTTCGGCTTTCTCGATCGCGGCGCCGGCACTTCCGACCGCATAGGAGCGTACCGATAGAACAAGGCTCCGTCGCGTTCAATATCAGAGGCAGCTGGAGGTCGTCCGCCCGCGCTTTCGTGCCGGCGGTCCGCTTCAAGGATCTTTTCAGCGCCGCGCGTGGCGTGCGGGCGATCGCCCAGACCGATCTTTTCCCTGCCAATTGCCGCGTGCTCGATCTGCGGGAGGCGCTCAACACCGGCGACCGAGGCGGAGGTTCTGCCGACAGCGACGGAGTGAGCCGGCACATGGCGCGGCGCCTTCCCAAAAAATGGAACTTGGTTTCATCTGCGTTGACAGGGGCGGCGTTCGCCACCTACCGTGCCAAAAACAACTTGCACGGCAGGCGATCGTGCGGCGGCGACGGCAGGGGCCAACGGTGCTCGCCTTGCCGAGATCCCCGCGCGAAGCCTCGAAGCGAGCCTGGTGCGCAACAGGGAAGGGAGCCGATGGCCAAGATCGTCCTGGGGCTGGGCACGTCGCACACGCCGATGCTCAACGCCGCGGCGGAGGAATGGCGCCTCTTCGAAGAGCTCGACCGGGCGCGACCGCAGCGGCACAAGGACGGGCGGCCCTGCCGCTACGAAGATTTGCTGCGCGTCGCCGATGACCGCATCGAGCAGGCGCTCGCGCCGGAACGACTTGCCGCCCGCCATGCCGAAGCGATGGCGGCTCTGGCCGCGCTCACGGAATCGCTGCGCGGCGCCGAGCTCGACACGCTCATCGTCATCGGCGACGACCAGAAGGAGATCTATCACGATGCGAATATGCCGAGCCTGCTGATCTATCACGGCAGCACGATCGCGAACCTGCCGCTGCGCCGGCGGGTACCGGGTCCCGAGTGGCACCGGCGGCCAGAATGGTCGCAACGCGCCTCGGCCCGCTATTACGAAGCGACCGCGCCGCGCGACTATCCCGTGGACAGCGCTCTCGCCAAGCATCTGATCGCGGCGCTCGTCGAGGGCGACTTCGACATCGCCTGCGCCGACCGGCTCCCCGAGGGCGAGGGCGAGGGACATGCTTTCGGCTTCGTGCATCGGCGGCTGATGGAGGGCATGGCGCTGCCGATCGTGCCGGTGTTCCTCAATACCTATTTCCCGCCGAACCAGCCGACACCGCGCCGCTGCTACCGGCTCGGCCAGGCGATCCGCGCGGCGGTCGAGGCCTATCCCGGCACTGCCCGGATCGGCATCGTCGCCTCGGGCGGCCTCAGCCACTTCACCGTGGACGAGGCGCTCGATGGCGAGATCATCCGGGCGCTGCGCGGCAAGGATGCCGGCGCGCTGATGGCGTTGCCGCGCGAGAAGCTGAATTCCGGCAGCTCGGAAATCCGCAACTGGATCTGCGCCGCGGGCGCACTCGAGCATCTCGACCTGCGCTGGATTCGCTACGTGCCGGGCTACCGCACCCCGGCCGGCACCGGCACGGGCATGTGTTTTGCCGAGTGGGGATGAGGCGCCCGCATCTTCGGCCGCCAACGCATCGCCGCTGACATTCGCGAGGCTGGGGGACCGTCGGTGGATCGATCTCCGAACCCTCGACCCGCAACCGCCCTCGGCTGACGGGAAGCGGCGAATCCGCTATCCATGCGGGCGTGCGGCTCGCTTCCGCAACTTCCGTAGGAGTTTCGCTTCGCCGTGGCACGGCTCGGACGTAAGAAGACCAGACCCGCCGCGCCCGCAGCGCGACGGCGGCGCGATCCGCGCTTCAACACGGCGCTGGCGCGCGGCCTCGC
>JASHUO010000300.1 GCA_030039975.1 Alphaproteobacteria bacterium | reverse complement strand
CCGCCGCACAGCGAACCAGACCCGAGCCGTCGCAGACGCCGATCTCGGCGCAAGCGATGTCGCGCCGACGGAAATGACTGCACACGGCAGGAACATGGGCGGGCGCCACGGCGAGCAGAAAACCGTAGCTCGGGAAGGAGCAGAGCCAGCGCGACAAGGGTGCGTCCGGCGGACGCGGTACGGCACTCAGATCGATGACGGCGCCGAGACCGGAGCACTCCAGCAGCATCAGCACCGTGCCGATAAGGCCGCCCATGCTGATATCCTTGCCCGCGCGGCAGAGCCCCGCCTCGGCAAGGGCGGGCAGCAGCTCGAGGTCGCCGCGCAAGCGGCCGGGATCGATGGCAGGGCCGGTGCTCGCGTCCCAATAGGCATAGGGCTCGTGATAGCGGCCGCGCAGATCGATCGCGGCCAGGAGATGATCGCCGGGCGCCGCATCGAAGCTGGTGAGCAGGCGCTGCGCGCGGCCAAGAATGGCAACCGAGAGCTGCTCGCCGCGCGGGTTGCGGTTGTTGGTGTGGCCGCCGACGAGCGGCACGCCATAGGCGCTCGCCGCTTCGCGCAGGCCTGCGAGGATCGGCCGCGCCCGCTCGCCATCGCGGCTCCAGACGGCATCGACGACGGCGAGGGGCCGCCCGCCCATGGCGCAGATGTCGCTGACATTCACCATGACGCCGCACCAGCCGGCGAACCACGGCTCGGCCTCGACGAACTCGTTGAGGAAGCCTTCGGCAGCAAACAGCAGATAGCCCTCGCCATCCGGAATGGCCGCCGCGTCATCGCCCAGACGGATCCCCTCCGGCGCCGTCGGCAGCAGCGCAGCGACGTCGCTGATGTCGCGCTTATGCGCGATGCCGCGGCTGGCGCGAAGCTCCGCGATCAGTGTCTCGATGCAAGCTGTTTGCGCCGACAAAGGGGCCTCACGCCGCCGCAACGGGCGCGAGCCGTAGCGCCGCCAGCTCGCCCGTCCGGCAGGGTGGATAATGTGCGAGGTCGGCCTCCATCAGCCGGTGCGGCCTTCCGTGCAGCGCGACCGGCGCGAGCGAGCGCCAATGGAGACGCTCGAACAGCGGCACGTTCTGCGCCTGCACATGCGCGAGAAAGCGAACGCAGCCGCGCGCATGCGCGGTGCCGACGGCGAGGCTGATCAGCCCCGGGCCGAGACCGGCCTGACGCCGAAATTCGCCATGCACGGTGAGGCGCGAGCCGTACCAGAGGCCGGGTTCGGCTCGGTGGATGCGCACCGTGCCGACGACCCGGTCCGGCATGCCCATGACGATGGCGATAGCGACGATGGGAAGAGCGATCTCGTCCACGCCGTCCCGATCGTCATCGCGAAAGATGCCCTGCTCGGCGCAAAACACCTCGCGCCTCAGCCGCGCATAGCCGGCACGCTCCCATGGCTCGGTCGCGAGGCGAATGTGAAATTCGCTGGGCAAGAAGGCGGGCGGCCGGTCCTTGAGGTCGAGGAACATGGCGGCTGCCTCGTCTCAGCGCTCGTAGCCGGCCAGCGACGAGCAGGCGCCGCAACGGCCGCAGCCGGCCTTGATGTCGGAAGAGCGCAGCCCTGACGCCGTCAGCATGGCGCCGAGCGGCGCGAGCAGCGCGCGCATGAAGGCCGGATCGGGCGCGGGCTGGGCTTCGAGCGGCGTTCCCGCGATCGGCACGAAGGGAACGACGAAGGGATAGACGCCGATCGCGATCAGCCGCCGGCACATCTCGAGGATCGCCTCCGGCGGATCGCCGAGACCGGCGAGGATGTAGGTGCTGACCTGGCCGCGCCCGAACACCGGCACGGCGGCGGCGAAGGCGTCGAGATAGCGCGCGAGCGAAACCTTCGCCTTGCCCGGCATGATGCGGGCGCGGGTCTCGGGGGTCACCGCTTCCAGATGCATGCCGAGCGCATCGATGCCGGAGGCGCGCAGCCGCCGGAACCAGACGGGATCGTCGGGCGGTTCGCACTGCCCTTGGATCGGCAGGTCGGGAACCGCCGCCTTGATGGCAAAGGCGCTTTCGCAGAGCAGCGCCGCGCCGCGATCGCGGTTGTTCGGCGTGCCGGTAGTCATCACCATGTGGCGGACGCCATCGAGCAGCACCGCGGCCCGCGCCACTTCGGCAAGCTGCTCCGGCGTCTTGCGGGCGATCGTCCTGCCGGCGGCGAGCGACTGACCGATGGCACAGAACTGGCACGAGGTCTCGCGTGCGCTATAGCGGATACAGGTCTGCAGCACGGTCGTCGCCAGCACATCGGCGCCATGCAGCACGGCGATCTTCCAATAGGGCACGCCGTCGAACGTCTGCAGCTTGTAGAAGCGCGGCTGGCGCGGAAAACGGATCTCGCCCACCGCGACGCCGTCGCGGGAGAGCGTGCTGATGCCGCGCTCGTCCGGCGCCGCCGCGCGGTAGGGCGACACCCGCGCCGGATCGTTATGCACCGGCACCATCACCGTGCGCCCGCCGAGGGTCACTGCCTTGTGGTCCGAAGGACCGGCGCCGCCGCGGCGCCCTTCGACACCGGCCGAAGGATCAGCCAGACGCAAGCCGAGCGACTGCAGCTCGGTGATCAGGACCTGCGGCTCCGATGGAGCTTGATTCTGCGGGTTCGACGCGGGGGAGCGGTTCTCCATGGCGGTTCTCTTCGAGCGACGGGAAGAAGGAAGCGGCGCCGGTTGGCTCGAGCGTGGTCGCGGCCATTGCCAGGGGCGAAGCGGCGCGCGGATCGAGACGCAGGCTCAAGAGCTCGGGCCGCGCATAATGGCCGACGGAATCCATCATGCGCTTGCGCTTGACGATGAGCGCCAAATCGAGATCGGCGACAGCGATGCCCTCGCCGTCGCGGATCGGCGGACAGAGATGCGCGCCCTCCGGTGAGATGATGGCCGTGCAGCTGCCGCCGCGCAGCGCGCGCTGCAGCGTCGGATCGGCGGTCACCGAGGCGATCTGCTCGTCGGCGAGCCAGCCGGTGGCGTTGACGACGAAGCAGCCGGATTCGAGCGCGTGGTGCCGGATCGTCACTTCCAGCTGATCGGCGAAGATCTGCCCGACCATCGAGCCAGGGAATTGGCTGCAATGGATCTCTTCATGCATGGCCATGAGCGCATAGCGCGCGAGCGGGTTGTAATGCTCCCAGCAGGCGAGCGCGCCAACGCGGCCCACGGCGGTATCGACGACGCGGAGCCCGCTGCCATCGCCCTGTCCCCAAACCATCCGCTCGTGGAAAGTCGGCGTGATCTTGCGCCGCTTGAGGACGAGACGGCCATCCGCATCGAAGATGAGCTGAGCGTTGTAGAGCGAGCCGTGATCGCGCTCGTTGACGCCGAGCACGACGACAACGCCATGCGTGCGCGCCGCGGCGGCGACGGCCTCGGTCACCGGTCCCGGCACGACGACCGCGCCCTCGTAGAGGCGCATGTGCTCGGCGCCCATCGCCGCCGGCGGCCGGACGAAGGAGAAATAGGGATAATAGGGAACGAAGGTCTCGGGAAAGACGACGAGCCGCGCGCCTTTGGCGGCGACTTCGCCGATGGTGCGGCACACTTTCTCGACCGTGCCGCTGCCGTCGCGGTCGAAGACCGGCGCGAGCTGCGCCGCCGCGACGCGTACGGATTTGCTGCTGGACGTCATCGCCGCCTCCGCTGCCGCCGCCGGGACAGGACGGGCGCACCCGTCTCTGCCGCCGGCGAGATGGATCTCAGACGGTCCAGGTATTGATGATCACCGCATTGTCGCGCTTGTGCAGCAGGATGAGGTCGAGCACATCGAGCGGGCTGATCGGCCGGATGCCCGGAATTAGCGACGGCTCGCCATGGCCATAAAGCGCCTGCAAAGCGAACCGGCAGGCATAGACCTTGCCGCCCTCCTCGAGGAACTTGCCGACCTGCTTGTTCATCGCCTGATGGCCGGGAAACGCCTCGTCGCCGAGCGTCGGAAAACCGCGCTGAACGCCGAGCGTGACGCCCGGCCCGTAGAGCAGCACCGAGGTTTCGAAGCCCTTGCGCAGCAGCCGCGTTGCCTGCAGCAAATTCACCAGACCGATCGAGCCTTCGAACGCCACGGTGTGAAAGGTGACCAGCGCTTTCTCGCCGGGCTTCGCCTTCACGTCCTCGAAGACCTTCTCCTCGTAGTCGACGAAGAAGTCTCCCTTCTTGTGCGCTTCTTTCTTTACCGCTGGCATGTCATCCGCCCCCTTCGTTGCGGTTCATCTGCGGCGACGATCCAGCGGCAGAGCATGGCCGGGCTTGCGTCGAGACCTGCTTCGCAGCACGATGGCGCGCTGCCGAGAAGATCGCCGTCGGAGCGAGTCTAGCAATGGGCATGCCAAGCTTTGGCCGCAGGTGACTGGACAATGATTGGATTGGCAAGACAAAGATTTAACCGCCTCTGGGGGCGCCGATCGATCGGCCGGGCGGCGCGCATCGCTGACTGTTTCGGCTGCAACATCGGCGTAATTTTAAGCAGAGGTGAAGGGCACGATGTCGCTTGCCGCCACCCGACGACGACGCGCGATCGGATGACTGCGTCGAAAAATCCAATCAATATGCAGTCAATCTCCTTGGCGCTCTGACCATGACGGCGAGACGCGCGACGCAACCGAGGGCGAAAGAGCGCCCGGCTTGGCTGCCTGAACTCAGCGACGGCGGCAAGCCCGCCTATCTCGCCATCGTCGACGGCATCACCGCGGGAATCAAATCCGGCCGGCTGCTGCCCGGCGAGCGCCTGCCGACGCAGCGTGCGCTCGCCGGGCAGCTCGACCTCGACTACACGACGGTGGCGCGCGCCTATGGCGAGGCACGGCGGCGCGGCCTGATCGATTCAACCGTCGGACGGGGCACCTTCGTACGCGCGCCGGACGGTGCGGCCGAGCGCGGCGACGGCATCGCAGCGCCCGTCGATCTGTCGATGAATTTGCCGCCCGAGCCCGACGATCCGGCCCTGCTCGAGCGCATGCGCCAGGGCATCGGCTACCTGCAACAGCTCGGCGATTTGCGCGCGCTGCTCCGCTACCAGGAATTCGGCGGCTCGCCCAACGATCGCGAAGCCGGCATTCGCTGGCTGTCGCCGCGCATCGGCGAGCCGGCGCAAGACCGGATCCTGGTCTGTCCGGGAGCGCAAAGCGCCATCCTCGCCGCGCTCGCCAGCCTGACGCGGCCGGGCGACGTCGTTTGTACGGAAGCACTGACCTATCCCGGCTTTCGTGCGCAGGCAGCGCATTGCGGCGTACGCTTGGAAGGCCTGCCATTCGATAGCGAGGGCATCGATCCCGACGCCTTCGCGAGGGCGTGCCGGACGCAGACGCCGAAAGCGCTCTACTGCAATCCGACGCTGCAGAATCCGACAACGACGACGATCTCGGAAGCGCGGCGGCGCGCCATCGTCGCCCTTGCGCGGCATCACGGCGTCGCGATCATCGAGGACGACGCCTATGGCCGCCTGGCGCGGCAGCCGCCGCCGGCCTTCGCCGTGCTGGCGCCGGAGCTCACCTATTACATCTCGGGCTTGGCGAAATGCGTCGCCTCCGGGCTGCGCATCGCCTATATCGTCGCGCCCGATGCGCGCCATGCCGCGCGGCTCGCCGCGACCTTCCATGCCACGACGGTGATGGCGGCGCCGCTCATGGCGGCGCTGGCGACGCGCTGGATCGCCGATGGCACCGCCGATGCCGCCCTTGCGGCCATCCTGCGCGAGGCGACGGCGCGCCAGCAGCTCGCCGCCGAGCTGCTCGATCCCGCCTGGATGGTGACGCAGCCCGAAGCGCTGCATTTCTGGTTGCGGCTTCCCGAGCCCTGGAGCCGCGTCGCGCTGATGCAGCATCTGCGCAACTCCGGCATCGGCGTGGTGGTCAGCGACGCCTTCACCGTGTCGGGACCGCCGCCGGAAGCCGTGCGCGTCTGCCTCGGCGGCCCCGCCGGCCGGCCCGAGCTGAAGCGGGCGCTCGAGACGCTGGCAAATGCCTTGGACCGCGCGCCCGCTTTCTACGGCGTCATCTGACCTAGGCCGGGCTCAACCGCCGCCGGGCGAGCAGCAGGCCTCCTCGGCCTCCGCCGCGACGTATCGGCCGGTCGACGCGACGGAGCCGCCGGCTTCGTAGCGATCGTGATGCCGCACCCAATCGGTCAGATTGTGGTTGGGTCCGGTCTCGTTGCGGCCTTTTGGCGTGATGTCGAGGCAGGCATAACTGCCGAGCTGCTCTTCACCGCCGCGGCCATAGGAGGAGTAGGTGTGAAACACCTCGCCCGCCGCGTTGCGATAGAACACGCTGCGGCCGGACAGCTCCTCGATGCCGACGCGGCGCAGGTCGAAATTGTAGTAGACGTCGCGCGTCGCGATCGCCTCCTTGTCGAAGGAGACGTGGAAATCGAAGTTGAAATCGCTGCCGGCGGACGACACCCATTTGAGGGGCCAGCCCATGCGGCGCCGGAAGGCTTCGATCTCGGCGAAGGGCGCGCGCGAGACGGCGACATAGCTGACATCGTGATGCTCGAGATGGACGAGCGCGCCGACGATATGATCGACCTCGAAGGAGCAGCCGACGCAGCCCTCCTTCCAGTCGGGGCCGTACATGAAATGCTTGATGATGAGCTGGCTGCGCCCGCCGAAGAGATCGGCGAGCGTCTCCTTTCCGCTTGGTCCGTCGAAGAGATAGGGCTTCTCGATCTTGACCCAAGGCAGCTCGCGGCGCTGGCGCGCCAGCGCCTCGCGCGTCCGGGTCAGCTCCTTTTCCTTCACCAGCAGCGCCTTGCGCGCAACCAGCCATTCCTCGGGACTGACGATCTTGTGGGGTTCCATTGCCGTCTCCTTTCTGACGGGGTGGATGTCGATGCGTTAGCGAGCTTCCTCGCAATTGATCATCCAGGGAATGCCGAAGCGATCGACGAGCATGCCGAAGGCACGCGCCCAGAAGGTCTTCTGCAGCGGCATGGACACGCTGCCCCGCTCCGCCAGCGCGTGAAAGATGCGCTCCGCCTCGGCGGGCTGGTCGAGGTTGAGCGCCACGGAATAGCCTTTCGGCGCCTGGTAGTGCTCGGGCGGCGGGTCACTGCCCATCAGTACCTGGTCGCCGATCATGAGCCGCGCATGCGCGATCCGGTCGCGCCATTCGGGTGAAAGCTGACCGCACATCGGCGTCTCGCCGTAAGGCAGCATGGCGACGATCTTGCCGCCGAAAACCGCCTCATAGAACTTGAAGGCCGCCTCGCATTGACCCTTGAACTGGAGGTAAGGGTTCAGTCGCATCAGGTTCTCCTCTCGACGAATTTGTTGAAACCGATGTCTTTAAGACGAACGGACGAATAGGCGTTCCGACAACTGCGCCATCTTTTTTTTCGAAACACCACAGCGGCAACCAGGCGATTGAGAGGATCAATCGGCGCGCTTCGCGCGCTGCGAACAGCGCCTCACGGTCTCCGGCTTCCGTGGTGGCTCTTTCTTCACGCGCGCCCGCTCTCGGCCTGAAGGCGGTCGAGATGGAGGCGGATATGCGCCGCCTCGGCCGGGGTGTGGGCGAGCGCGATCGCGCGGCCGAAGGCGGTGCGCGCCTCCTCGGCGCGCCCGAGCTGCATCAAGAGCGCGCCCTTGAGGCCGAAGAAATGAAAATAGCCGGCGAGCGGCCCGGCCAGCGGCTCGATCATCGCCAGCGCCGTTGCCGGGCCCTGCCGCTTGGCGACCGCCACGGCGCGGTTGAGCGTCACCACCGGCGAAGGCTGCAGCCGCTCGAGCACGGCATAGAGCCGGTCGATCTCGGCCCAGTCGGTGTCCTCGGGCCGCCCGGCGCGCGCATGCGTCGCGGCAATCGCCGCCTGCACTTGATAAGGCCCGGGGCGGCGGTGGCGGAGCGCTTTCTCGATGAGCGCATGGCCTTCGGCAATGAGATCAGCATTCCAGAGGCCGCGGTCCTGATCCTCCAGCAGCACGATCGCGCCCTCGGCGTCGAGCCGCGCCGGCGCTCGCGCATGCTGCAACAACAGCAGCGCGACGAGGCCCATGATCTCCGGCTCATCGAGGAAGAGGCGCAGTAGCAACCGCGCCAGCCGGATCGCCTCGTCGCAGAGCGAGAGGCGCAGCTGTGCGCTGCCGCCGCTGGCGGAATAACCCTCGTTAAACAGCAGATAGATCATCGCCGCAACCGCGCCGAGGCGTTCGGCGCGCTCGACCGCGCCGGGCGCCGCGAAGGGAATCTCGGCCTTGGCGATGCGGCTCTTGGCGCGGGTGATGCGCTGCTCCATGGCGCTGTCGCTCACCAGGAAGGCGCGCGCGATCTCCTTGACCGAGAGACCGGAGACAATGCGCAGCGCCAGCGCGATCTGTTGCGTCGCCGGCAGATCGGGATGGCAGCAGATGAAGAGGAGCCGCAACAAATCGTCGCGATAATGCGCGTTGTCGAGCCGCTCCGCGAGCTCGGTCTCGATGTCCACGCTCTCGGGGATCTCGGCGTCCTCCGGCAGCGGCTCCTGCTTTTGCGCGCGACGCGCCGCATCGAGGCCGGCATTGCGGCCGACCAAGATGAGCCAGGCAGCAGGGTCGCGCGGCGGACCGCTCTGCGGCCAATGCTTCAGGGCGCGCAGGCACGCCTCCTGAAATCCCTCCTCGGCGCGGTCGAGATCGCGGAAATAGCGCAGCAGCGCGCCGATCGCCTGCGGTCGCGCGGCGGTCAGCGCCGCGTCGATCCAGGCGAGGTTGGTCACGGCGCCGGCCCGCTCGCCGGGCGATAGAGACGCAGCGGTCGGATCTCGAGAGCGCCGCCCGCTTCGCCCGATTTGAGCTGACGCGCCGTCTCGATCGCGTCCTCCAGCGTCGCGCAATCGACGACGTAGAAGCCGAGCAGTTGCTCCTTGGTCTCGGCGAAAGGGCCATCGATGACAAGGGGCTCGCGCCCGTCCCGGACGGTGGTCGCCGCGGTCGTCGGCATCAGCCGCGCGACCGGCCCGAGCCGGCCTTCAGCCGCGAGCTTCTGCTGCACGAGCCGGCGCTTGCCGAGGACCGCCTGCTCTTCCTCTTTGCTCCAGCTTTCGACCGCCGCCTCGTCGTCGTAACAGAGTATCGCGTAGAGCATGGGCACCGCCCCTTTGCCGCTTCTTCCAAGGACGAACGAGTATGCCCAATCCCGACACGGGGGATGAAAGAATTCGGCCGCCCGAGCGCTCGGCTGATCGCCTCCGCTCCACCGCGCCGTTGCCGGAGCCTTGCCGACCCGCCGCCGAAGCTTGCAGCGCCCTTCCATCGGCACTGCGCCGACATGGCGCGTGCTCAATATTTTGGCGCGCTTCGTTAAACATTGGGCAAGCGCAAGCGCGCCTCGGCGCCCATCATTGCCGCGATTCGCTGGCACATTTCGTGCTTTAGCGGAGATGCTGGCATCGCTGCGGTGCGGCGACCAGCTCCTATTGATCCCGAACGCTGGCCGCGGTGTGGATGAAGCGGATCGGGTTGCACCCACGAGCGGTGGGGAGCGCCATGAGTTCGTGGTCGTTTACGACGGAATCCTATCCCGATCATCGCCGACTTGAAGCTTGGCGCGGCGTCCTCAGCAGATTGTCGATCGAGGCGCGCGACGCCGCCGCGGCGTCCGACGTCTTCGCCACCGCGCAGGCGGTGGAATCGCCGCTTGGCATCGTCATGGTACAGATTGCCTCCGGCCCGCAGCGGCTCAGTTACAGTGACGACCCCGGGATCATTTGGCTCGCGTTGCACAGTGAAGGCGAAGCGTTGTTACGCGAGGCGGGCCGGAGCACACGGATCGCGGTCGGCGACCTCGTCTACGGTACCGCCGGAGCGGCGGCCGAGCTGGTCTTTGCCACGAATTTCCGCCAGCTTCTGGTTCGTGTACCACGCTCAGCGCTGGGCGCGCGATTGGTTCAGCCGCTCAACCCCAGGGTCGGATGGTTGTCCGGCCGCAACGGATTGA
>JASHUO010000299.1 GCA_030039975.1 Alphaproteobacteria bacterium | reverse complement strand
TTTCTCGTGGGAGTCCTGTCGATCGCGGCGTTGCCGCCGCTCAACGGCTTTGTCAGCGAATGGCTTACTCTTCAAACCGTGCTGCGCTCGGTCCTCCTGTCCTCGACGGCAATCAAGATCATTTTTGCCGTTTCAGGCGCACTCCTGGCGTTGACCGCCGGACTGGCGGTTACGTGCTTTGCCAAGGTGTTCGCTATGGGTTTCCTGGGCATGCCGCGTTCGGATGGCGCTGCTGGCGCCGTTGAGAGCCGTCGCGCTGTGCGGCTACCGCTATCGCTGCTCGCGGCTTGTTGCGTCGCTCTTGGGATCCTGCCGACCTACGTCATCCCCGTTGTCGATCGAGCCGCCTCGCCATTGGTCCATGCGAGTGCGACGGCGGCGCTGGTGCCGCCTTTCTTCAGCGAAACCGCGCAACGCCAGGAAAAGCTTCCGCCGGCGTTTCTTGCCGAGTTCCATGACCTCGGCGGGCAAGTCGGGAGCGACTTGCTTCCGGGCCGGGGTCTCGTCGTGCTGCATCGCGGCGAAGCGCGCAATCCAGTCGTTTTTGCAATGTCTACATCCTACACTCTTGTCGTCCTCGCTCTTTTGCTTCTGCTGATCTTCGCCGCCTTCCGGCTGATGACGCGAAGTCGTGCTCTCGCCCGGGGCGCCGTGTGGGACGGCGGCCTGCGTCGCCTGTGGCCGGGCGTCACTTATACGGCAACCGGCTTTTCCAACCCGGTGCGAGTGGTTTTTCAGGTCCTGTTACGTCCGACATCGGTGGAAGACAGCACTGAAGCCGTGGCTCGTCACTTCCGAACCGCTATCAGGCGCGAATACACCGAAGTTCATGTCGTCGACCGCTTCGTCCTTGCCCCGCCGATATATGCTTTGCGTGGCGCTGCAAGCGTGGTGCGGAGGATGCATGTCGGGCACGTGAATGCCTATGCGGCGTACGTTCTGCTCACCTTGCTGCTGGTTCTAATCGCCGGGATTGGCTTGTTGTAGCTATGGCGAGCAGCTTAAGGCCCGGACCCGGCCGGTGTCGTGGCTGCGACTCGCACCTTTAAGAAGCGTGCCGCCGACTGTTTGGACACGGTGGCCACTGCCAAGATTTCAAGGAGGAGGTCCGATGGAGACAACAGTGACGATGGTTCGTCTATATCTTCCCGAAGCGAGCCACAGCACGAGAAAGGCGCAGGTGGAGAAAGTGCTGCATCTGCTGCGAGATCAACTTCACGTGCACGGCGTTGCCGTGTTGCAGGGGTTGAAAGACGCCGGTAGCAGCGAGGAGCCACACTATGAGAGTGTTGGCGACCTTCTGAGGAGGCATCCGGATCCACCGCTTATCATTGAGTTCTTCGATGACTCGCCGGCGGCGGCGGAGATCAGAAAGCTGGTGCGCGGACTGGTGCCGAATAGCTACGCGATCTATTGGCCGGCGACGTGGGAACGAGCCGCCTCCAAGGCCGGCGGTACGGGTGCTGTGGTCGCAGGCGCGTAATCTCGGGCTTCGCGCCAAGATCGAGCGCAGTCGAAGCACGTAGGGCAGGGGCTCAAGACCCGATCGCCCAGCCCCCTATTTAGCTTGCCGTCAGTGTCGTGCCGGCATTTACGTGACCGCTGATCGCCGATCGAACCTTATCCTGCCGTTGGAGCCAGCTGGTGATCATCCTCGGGTTCCCCTCGAGGACTCTCGCCCAGCTTGTACTTCTCAACGGTTCTGCGCTTGCATGCCACCAATGCTCCGTTGCGACCATCAGGGCCCACGCCCCTCCATCGCGGGCCGTGCGCCGCAGGAGATGAACTTCCAGGGTGACGGCATAGTCTGTCCCCGAAAACGAATGGCGGTCCTTTCGCCAATCCACGTCTCCAACCTGCCAATGCGTTTGACCGGGGTTGGGACACGTAGCGCGGTAAAGAATCTGCCAGAAATTGAGGAAGTTGCGATCGTTCACACCCCGCATGTGTTTCTCCCTTGATGAACGCGGGTTCTTCGCTCGTGCGCCGAGATTGCCTGACGACGCGCGCCACCCCGCCTAGGCGGGACGCAAAGGCGGCCGCTCTTGCCGTGCTCTCGACTTCGGGTGACAGGTCTTGGTCCGGCCGACAATGAGCCCTACCGCGTGTTCGACGCCGTAGGAGCCATCAGCCGTCTTGGCGGTTGCGGGGAGCCCCATCCCCGTCGCGCCTTACAGAATCTGCCGTACTGAAAGAAAGGTCAACAGGTTCCGATGTCGTAGTCCCTCATTCTCAAGAAGACGTTGCATGGCAGCGCCATTGTCATCGACCAATTTCGGCAACAAGGAGAGGATCGAAGCGCGGGTTGAGCTGATCAGGAAAGTAGCCCCTGGGATTGCAGAGGACCCGCGTGCGTCCGATCATGTAATCGAACGAATCGTGCATATGGCCGTGAATCCAGAGCGATGGACCGTACGTCTCGATGAGCGCTTCCAGGTTCGACGCGAAGGCCGGGTTCAGCGGATCATTTAGAAATCGGGGGGCTACGGACCGAGGTGAAGGAGCATGGTGAGTAATCACCACGGTCGTCCCGTCGAATGGCCGGCTCAGCTCCTTGCGAAGGAACGCGATTGAGACGTCGTGTAGTCGCGCCGTATCCGAGGGGACAAGCGTCCGCAGCTTGTAGCCCCGCTCGCACTTGATCACTTGGAAATCTTCAAGCCGTTTTTGTGCGACCGCCATCGAAGCGGTCGGTGTCCCATAGAGCTGGAAGTCGGTCCATAGCGTAGCGCCGATGAATCGTGCTCGTTCACCGGGAACCACTTCGCCTTCCCATGTCGCGCGTTCAAGAAAGATGACTCGACCATCCGTCGCGCCCGCCCTTTGCCGACTGAAGGCAATCATCCGGAACAGTTCATGGCCATACGCCTCGTGATTCCCACCGATTAGAATTGTCGGAAGAGCAAAATGCCGGACCACCCAATCGACCGCCAAAGACCCGCCATGGACGTCCCCTGCGAGAACAAGGATGTCGGCTTTCGGTTGAGGCGGATTCATATAGAAAGCGGCCGCACCTCGTGGTTGGCCACCTTTATTTGGCCGGTCCGCGAGTTTTGCATCGAACTCGAGATGCAAATCGCTCATGACGGCGATCTTCATCGTTCGGGCCCGCCAGCGCCAAAGGAATGGGAACGGCGCGAGGGCCGCTCGCCCAATGTCGCCAATATCCGCGACAATCTCATTCAGCCCTTCGCCTCCCACAGCGTTGGCAGGCGTCAAGACCTGCCCCGGGCAGGAGAAGGACATAGGACTCCTGCCGCATCACATGCAGTAGGAGTCATCAGCCGGCTTGGCGGTTAAAGGGGGAACTCCATCCCCTTCGCAGGTATTAGCTGTTGCCGACCGGCGAGGATGGTCGGCACGCTTGCTGCGACTATCCATCTTCGCTCGTCGTCGGCGCAATGTCGAGACGGTAGAAGGTGCCGACTATTTGATTCTGAGATCAAGGCGAGATCGCGTTCCAATGTTATCTCCGGTGCGCACCGCGTTGTCGGTTCGCATTTGCTATTGACAAGGCAGGTAGACGTCATCATTCTGCTCACGATTGCAGGTGATGGAGTTCACCTTTAACCGCCCTTGGGGCTGATGACTCCTCCTAGGCGTCTGCGGACGACAGGAGGAGTTTGCATGA
>JASHUO010000298.1 GCA_030039975.1 Alphaproteobacteria bacterium | reverse complement strand
ACGAAGCGCAGCTGGTGTGGGTCCATCGGATCGGCGCCGTAACCCAACCCCAGCGCGTAGAGCATTGTGTCCCGGGCGCGGTAGCTGTGCTCGATCTCGGGGAAAGGCCAGTTCTTCAGTCGCTGATAGTCGATGGCCATCGGCCCCTCCCCTCAGACGGGATCCCAGGTGAAGACGTCGCCCGAGCGCTCGAGCGGGAAGAACGAGGCCTTCAATGCCGGCATGCCGTGCTCGGCGATCGCCTGCGGCGTCCAGCCTTCGCCGCGATGGATCGAGCGGATCGGCCGCGGCTGGCTCATCAGGAAGATCTCGTTGCGGCGCACGGCGAAGATCTGGCCGGTGACGTCGCGCGAGAGATCGCTGGCGAGATAGACGGCGAGCGGCGCAATCTTCTCGGCCGTCGCGGTTTTGATGCGCTCGACCCGGGCGGCCTGCTCCGGCGTGTCGGTCGGGATGGTGCCGATGAGCCGGCTCCAGGCGAACGGCGAGATACAGTTGGAGCGCACATGATAGCGCGCCATGTCGAGCGCGATCGATTTCGACAGGCCGACGATGCCGAGCTTTGCGGCAGCGTAATTGGCTTGGCCGAAATTGCCGATCAGGCCCGAGGTGGAGGTGAAGTGGATGTAGGAGCCGCTCTCCTGATCGCGGAAATGCGCCGCGGCGGCGCGCGCGACATAGAAACTCCCCATCAAATGGACCTTGAGGACGAGATCCCAGTCCACCGTCGACATGCGGTGGAAGATGCGGTCGCGCAGGATGCCGGCGTTGTTGACGACGCAATCGACACGGCCGAAGGCATCGAGCGCGGTGCGGATGATGCGCTCCGCCCCGGCCGGCTCGGCGACGCTGTCGGCATTCGCCACGGCGTTGCCGCCGGCTTCGCGGATCTCGTCGACGACGCTCTGCGCCGGACCAGTATCGGGATTGCCCTCGCCATCGGCGCCGGCGCCGAGATCGTTCACCACCACCTTGCCGCCTTCGCGGCCGGCGAGCAACGCGATCTCGCGGCCGATGCCGCGACCGGCACCGGTCACGACGATCACCTTGCCGTCGAGGCATTTCGCTTGGGGCATCGCCACCCTCCTCCCTCTCATTCCGGGCGGCCTGCCGCCGCGCTTGGGCTTTACCCTAAGACAGCTTTGGCGCCGATTGCAACGGAGCGCCGCGGGACGCCGACAAATCTCTCGCGCCGCCCGGCCCAGCCGCGATAAGGTCGCGCGCAGGACAGGGAGGCGTCGCATGGGGCCGCTCGCAGGGCTGAAGATCGTCGAGATGGCCGGGATCGGGCCGGCGCCGATGTGCGCCATGCTGCTCGCCGATCTCGGCGCCAACGTGCTGCGCGTCGACCGGCAGGAGCCGAGCGGGCTCGGTCTACCCGGCGCGGCGCGCTTCTCGGTGACGCAGCGCAGCCGGCACGCCATCGCCGTCGATCTCAAGCGGCGCGGTGGCGTCGAGCTGGTGCTGCGCCTCGCCGATACGGCGGATGCGCTCATCGAGGGCTTCCGCCCCGGCGTGATGGAGCGCCTCGGCCTCGGCCCCGAGACCTGCCTTGCCCGCAATTCCCGGCTGGTCTACGGCCGGATGA
Source organism: Alphaproteobacteria bacterium (assembly GCA_030039975.1). Taxonomy (GTDB): domain Bacteria; phylum Pseudomonadota; class Alphaproteobacteria; order ATCC43930; family CGMCC-115725; genus DAHUYF01. The sequence goes on along the minus strand of JASHUO010000298.1, from coordinate 3,475 downwards.
CCGGCTGGGGCCAGGAAGGCCCGCTCGCGCAAGCGGCCGGCCACGACCTCAACTACATCGCGCTTGCCGGCGTGCTGCATTCCATCGGCCGCGCCGGCGCCCCGCCAACCCCGCCGTTGAATCTGGTCGGCGATTTCGGCGGCGGCGCGCTCTATCTGGCGCTCGGCGTCGCCTGCGGCATCATCGCGGCGCAGCGTTCGGGCAAGGGCCAGGTGGTCGATGCCGCCATGGTCGACGGCGCCGCCTCGCTCGCCGCCATGTTCTGGGGGCTGCGCGCCGCCGGCCAGATGAGCCTGACGCGCGGCGAGAACGTGCTCGACAGCGGCGCTTTCTTCTATGACGTCTATGAATGCAAGGACGGCAAGTACATCTCGCTCGCGGCGATCGAGGACAAATTCCTCGCCGAGTTCCTGCGGCGCATGGAGATCGATCCGCAAGAGATGCCGGCGAAGCTCGACCGCAAGCGCTGGCCCGAGGCCAAAGCGAAGCTGCAAGCGCGCTTCAAGACGCGGACGCGCGAGGAATGGTGCCGGCTGCTCGAAGGCAGCGATGCCTGCTTTGCCCCGGTGCTGAGCCTCGACGAGGCACCCGCCCATCCGCACAATATCGCGCGCGGCACGTTCGTTGAGGTCGACGGCATCGTCCAGCCTGCGCCGGCACCGCGCTTCAGCCGGACGCCCGCGGGGAAGCCGACGCCACCGGAGCTCCCCGGCGAGCGCGGCAACGCTTCGCTCGCCCAATGGGGGCTGACGCCCGACGAGATCGACGCGCTGAAACGCTCTGGCGTGCTCGCCTGACCCTCAGGAGAAACCAGCCATGACCAATGTCACCCTCGCCCAAGCGGCACTCATCGTCGACAAAGCACTGGAGCACGGGCGAAGCCTCAAGCTGAAGCCGCTCACCGTCGCGGTCCTCGATGCCGGCGGCCATCTCGTCGCCTTGAAGCGCGAGGACCGATCCAGCCTGCTCCGGCCGCAGATCGCCGGCGGCAAGGCCTGGGGCGTTCTCGGCATGGGCTTCGGCGGCCGCGAATTCGCGCGCCGCGCCGCGGCACAGCCGGCCTTCATCGGCGCCATCATCGCCGCGTCGGAAGGGCGGATCGTGCCGGCGCCGGGCGGCGTGCTGATCCGCGACAGCAGCGGCGACATCATCGGCTCGGTCGGCATCAGCGGCGATGTTTCCGAGCAGGACGAGGTCTGCGCCGTCTTCGGCATCAGGGCGGCGGGCCTCGTGCCGGACACCGGCGAGCCAGGACAATAGCGCCGGAACATGGGCGCCGCGGGCGCGCGATCGGCTATTTTACGTCGAACAACTTGCCGTCGCGGAAGATGCAGCTGCCCTTGACGCGGCGGCCTTCGCCCGAGGCGAGGTCGAGCGTCACGACGACGCTATCGGGACGATGCTCGACGGATTTGGCAGTGACGAACGCATCGCCATGAGCACCGCCGGAGAAGAGGCGATCCTCGAGTTGAGCGCGGCACAGCCGCACCATGTCGTCCTCGCTCTGCGCCGTCTCCGCGGCGCGCGCGACGCCCGCGAGCAAGAGCGACAGCAGCAGCAGCAGAAGGCGGCGGATCATCGGCAAGGAGCAATTGACAGAGGGTAGAGAGCGGCCCAACAGTAGACACGCCCGAAGCGAATTTCCATCACCGATGTCACTGATCCGCCCAGCCCCGCTCCTTCTCGCTCTTTCCCTAGCTCTCCTGCTCGCTTGGCCGGCGGTCGCGAAAGGTCCGCCGCACGCGCTCTCGGAATGGCCGTGCGATACGCCTTTCGCCGGACCGCTCGAGCCGGGGATGCTGTGGCCCGGCGCCACGCCGGAGCCGGAAAACGCCTGGCATGAGAATCTGACGGCGCGGCATCTCGTCGATTTTCTCACCGCCTCCGAGAATTCGCCGGCCATGGGCGAGCGCGAGATCGCGGACTTCACGGCGAAGAACGGCCCGGTGACGGGGGAAACCGCGCTCCTGGTTGTCTCCGGCATGGTCGAGCGCGGCAACGTGCTGCGGCGCGTGCTGCTCAACGGCATCAAGGATCAGATCATCCGCTCGCACGTTCTGGCCGATGTGGTGGCCGACGACAGCCGCAAGCTCGACGCCGCCGAGAAGCAAGGGACACCCGAGGCGCTGCAGCAGGCGGCGGCGATCAAAGAGGCGCGACGGCAGAACCTCGCAGCGCTCGACGATGCCGACGACACGGCCGAAGGGCTTTGCCGCCGCCTCGTCTATGACGAAGCAAAGCTGCGCCGGCTTGCCGCGGCGCTCAAGGCGCATACGCAATAGCTGAATAGCTGAGCGATGGTCGTCGGTCACGCGGTGCCACGATCGCAACAGCAGTGCGATCGTTCTCGACCCGCCTGCGCAACGATCGCGCTGGACGCTACCCGTCAGACGAGTATAGCCTCGTCTCCAGGCGATTCCGGCGCTACTAGGTCAGAGTGCTGCGCTACCTGCGAGCACAATCTCCCAGCGAAGCCGCGATCGGCCCTCGGGGAAGAACAATATCTGCCATTGGGGAGTGAAACATGCTCTGGAAAAGCAGTGGGAGTCGGTGGCTCATGGCCGGTGCGACGCTGGCCCTGGCCGGCCTCGCGGGCGCGAGCCAAGCCGCTACCTGGGAGGAACTGCAGAAAGCGGGCAGTCAGAATTGGGTCAATTACGGCGGCGATCTCGGCGAGATGCGCTATTGGCCCGGCACCGGCATCAACGCCAGCAACGTGCATCGACTTCATGTGAAGTGGATCTTCCAAACCGGCGTCGTCGGCTCGTTCGAGAACACACCGATCGTCGATGGCGACACCATGTACATCACCACGCCCTATGACCACGTTTTCGCCGTCGATGCGAAGAACGGCAAGGAGCTGTGGCATTACCAGTACAAGCTGGGTGCGAACTACTTCTGTTGCGGTCCCAACAATCGCGGCGTGGTCGTGGTCGGCGACAAGGTGCTGTTCGGCACGCTCGACGCCCATCTCGTCGCCCTCAACAAGAAGACCGGCGATAAGATCTGGGACACCGAAGTGGCGGATTCGCAGGTCGGTTACTCCCTGACATCGGCGCCGACCGTCTATAAGAACATGGCGATCATCGGCATCGCCGGCGGCGAATACGGCATTCGCGGCTTCATCAGCGCCTACAATATCGATGACGGCAAGCTGGTCTGGCGCTGGCACACCATTCCGAGCCCCGATGATGTCAACCCCGACGGCACCAAGGGCTGGGAAGGTACTTTCGGCACCAAGGCCGACGGCATCAACGACCTGCATCGCGACGTCGCCGCGGAGAAGGCGGCGATCGCCTCGGGCAAGGACAAGGACAGCTGGATGCATGGCGGCGCCGGCAACTGGACGACCGACGCCATCGATGCCCGGCGCGGCCTTATCTTCGCCTCCATCGGCAACCCCTCGCCCGATCTCGACGGCATGGACCGGCCCGGCGATGACCGCTGGAGCGACAGCGTGGTCGCCGTCGACGCC
>JASHUO010000297.1 GCA_030039975.1 Alphaproteobacteria bacterium | reverse complement strand
GAGGATTGAGGTGAGGTGGGGCGAGTCGAGTCGCAGCTTCGCGTGTAGCTTCGCGCGCGCCGATACTAGCGCAAGACTCCTTCGCCCTGAATTGCCGTCTGGCTCTTTAGGGCGCATTCACTATAGTGGCGGCCAGATGGCGCGGCCTGTCGAGCCCGCGATGAGACGGAGCCGCGTGGCGCGCAACCTCGGCGGTGCCGCAGGCATAGAGGATCATGACGCGAGATCGGTGGTTGAAGCGAGGATCGGCGGTGCGTCGCGCCGCGGTGGCGGCAACGGTAATCGTCTGGCTGGGAGGATGCAGCGCGGCGGGCAAGGCGGATGACCCCGCAGACGCGCCGCCGCCGGCGGGACCGATGAGCGCGCTCGGCAGCTATCTCGCCGCCCGCCACGCGCAAGAGATCCACGACTATGCGCATGCGGCCGAGTACATGAACCATGCGCTCGCCGAGGATCCCGGGAATTTCGACCTGCTGCGCCACACCTTCGCGCTGCGCGTGAGCGACGGTCAGATGACTGATGCGGTGCCGCTGGCGCAGCGCGTGGTCAAGCTCGACCCCACCGCCGGCCTCGCGCAGATCGTCCTGCTGCTGCAAGAGGTGAAGGTCGGCAATTTCACGGCCGCGGCGGCGCGCGCTCAGGCGCTGCCGGTTGAGGGCGCACAGCGCCTCGCCGCGCCGCTGCTCGTCGCCTGGTGTGACGTCGGGCTGCAGCGGCCGGCTCCGGCGCTGCAGGCGCTCGACGGTCTCGATCAGCTGCGCGGCGTGCAGATGCTGAAAGATCTGCACACGGCGCTCATCGCCGACTACGCCGATCGCCTCGACGACGCGGCCGCGGCTTATGGGCGCGCCACCGGGGAACAGCAGGCGCTCACCTGGCGCACGGCGGAGCTGGCCGGCAATTTCTATGAGCGCCATGAGCGCAGCGAAGAGGCACGCCGCCTTTATGCCCGCGTCGGCAGCACCGACCAGGGCGCCGAGATCACCGCCCAGGCGCTGGCGCGGATCGCCAGCGGCAAGATCCCGCCGCGCATCGTCGCCTCGCCGCGCGACGGCATCGCCGAGGCGATGTTCGATGTGGCGAGCGTCCTCGATCAGCCCGAGACGCTCGACGCCTCGCTCATCTATGCCCGCCTCGCGCTCGATTTGCGGCCCGATTTCCCGCTGGCGCAGCTCCTCATCGCCGAGATCGACGAGGATTTGCAGCACACCGCCGATGCGCTGGCGGAGTATCGCGCCGTCGATCCGAAATCGGCGCTTGGTTGGACGGCGCGCTTGCGCGCGGCGAACGCGCTCGACGCGCTGGATCGCACCGACGAGGCCGCGGCGGAGCTGCAGCGCATGGCGGCGGAGCGGCCGCAGGATCCGGATCCGCTGGTCGAGCTCGGCGATATCCTGCGCGGGCGCAGCCGCTTCGCCGAAGCCGTCGGCGCCTATGATTCGGCGATTGCCCGCGTGACCAAGGTCGAGCCGACGGATTGGCGTCTCTTCTACAGCCGCGCGGCGGCGCTCGAGCGCTCCGGCCAGTGGACGCGTGCCGAAGGCGATCTGAAGCATGCGCTCGAGCTGCAGCCCGACCAGCCGCTGGTGCTGAACTATCTCGGATATTCCTGGATCGACCGCGGCGAGCATCTCGACGAGGGCCTGCGCATGGTGAAGCGCGCGGTCGAGCTCCGGCCGAATGACGGCTACATCGTCGACAGCCTCGGCTGGGCCTATTACCGGCTCGGCGATTTCGCGCATGCGACCCAGTATCTCGAGAAGGCGATCGAGCTGATCCCCGAGGATCCCACCGTCAACGATCATCTCGGCGATGCCTATTGGCAGCAGGGCCGCGTGCTCGAAGCGCGCTACCAATGGCACCGCGCGCTGCAGTTCAAGCCCGAGGCCGACGAAGTCAAGACGATCGAGACCAAGCTCGACCACGGCATCGCCAAGCTGCCGGCAGCGGCGTCGACGCGCGGCGGCTGATGGCGCGAGGCTGGTTCGCTCCGGCGAAGCTCAACCTCTATCTTCACGTCACCGGCCGGCGCGCCGATGGCTATCACCGGCTCGACAGCCTCGTCGCCTTTGCCGCGGTGGGCGACGAGGTCGCCGCCGCCCCGGCGCCGGCGCTGTCGCTCGACATCGCCGGACCTGAGGCGGAGCGGCTCAGCGGCCCGGTCGCCGAGAATCTCGTCTGGCGCGCGGCCGAGCGTCTCGCCGCTGCTGCGGGCCGCACCCCGGCGGCGGCGCTCACGCTGATCAAGCGCCTGCCGGTCGCCTCCGGCATCGGCGGCGGCTCGAGCGACGCGGCGGCGGCGTTGCGCGCCCTCGATGCGCTCTGGCAACTCGGGCTCGACGAGGCGGCGCTGATCGCTCTGGGCGCCGAGCTCGGCGCCGACGTTCCGGTCTGCCTCATCGGGCGCGCCGCCTGGCTCTCGGGCATCGGCGAGCAGGTCGAGCGCGCTCCGCCGCTTCCGGCCGTGACGGCGCTGCTGGTCAATCCCGGAATGGCGCTGGCAACGCCGGCGGTGTTCAAAGCGCGCCAAGGACCGTTCTCGGCGCCGGCGCGATTTCCGTCGATGCCGGTGGATGCGGCCGGCCTCGTCGCGCTGCTCGCCGCGCGGCGCAACGACCTTACCGCCGCGGCGGTGAGCCTGATGCCCGAGATCGGCCGCGTGCTCGACCGCCTGGCACGGCTCGACGGCGCGCTGCTCGCGCGCATGAGCGGCAGCGGCGCCACCTGCTTCGCGCTCTTCGCCGAACGCGCCGCCGCCGAAGCGGCGGCGGCACGGCTCGGCGCAGAAGAGCCGCGCTGGTGGGTCGCCGCGGCGGCGCTCAGTTAAGGGGTGCCGTGGTAGCATTGGTCGACGCGCTCTTTGACATCGTGAACCGATGTTTCACGTGGAGAAAATGCTCCCGGTGTACACCGGGGGCGTAGCCCGCTCCCGGCGCTTTTTGCTTGACGGCGAAACCGACGCCCTACGGCGACGGCTTCACCGATTTCTGCAGCTCGAGCATGTGCGTCGTCGCGGCGACGAGATCGGTCGCCGACAGCTCATGGGCGATCCGATCGGCCGCGCTCTTGGCGCCGGCATCGCCGCGTGCGGCGGCGATGCTGTACCAGCTGAAGGCATCGGTCAGCGATGTCTGCACGCCTTCGCCGTGCTCGTAGAGGAAAGCGAGATTGTACTGCGCGTCGATCACGCCGAGCTCTGCGGCGTGCTCGAACCATTGCGCCGCCGACGCCATGTCGCGCTCGACGCCGATGCCTTTGGCGTAGGCATAGCCGAGGCTGAGCGAAGCATCGCCATTTCCTTGCGCCGCCGCCTTGCGGTACCAGGCGAGCGCCTGGAGCGGATCCTTGACGACGCCAAAGCCGTTCTCGCACAGCACGCCATAATCATATTGCGCTTCGGCAAGCCCGCTTTCGGCGGCGGCGTGCAGCAGCGGCGCGGCACGCGAGTAATCCTTGTCGACCCCTTTGCCCAAGGCATAGAGCGTGCCGAGCCGGTACTGCGCCAGCGCGTCGCCTTGCTCGGCGCGCGGCACGAGCCAGAGGGCGAGCTGCTTCGGATCGGTCGGCGCCGCGTCGTTTGCCGCGCCCGGCAAGGGCAGCGCTACTTCGGTCTGCGGCGCGCGCGGCAGCGCCACTTCGGGGCCGGTACCGGCCTGCGGCAGCGCCAGCAGGAAGAAGCCGGCCAGCAGGAGCAGCGGCGGCAGCAGCAGGACGAGCGGGCGCCACCATCCCGATCGCCCGCCCTCGTCGGTTGCCAGCGGCTCCGCGCTCTTCGGCGGCAGGCTGCCGGGTGGCAGCACGGTGGTTTGACCGGGTCCGCAGGCGCGGCGAATGGCGCGCTCGAGCCAACGCTCGAGCGGCACGCCCGCGGCCTGCGCCGCCTGCTCGGCGAGCCTCAGACTGGCGCCATCGAGCAGCTCGCTGTTCCACGGGTCGACTCGCCGGCGCGGCGACATCAGCCGCGTCCTCGCTCGGCCCGCGCGCGCCGTCGCGTCTCGTCCGCCGCAAGTCCAAGGGCCAGCACCGCCTGCGCCAGATTCTCGGGATCCTCCGATTCGACCAGCGCATAAGCGTGCTCGGCCGAGAGCGCGCGGCGCTCGATGAGCTGCCGCACGCTTTGCGGCAGCGCCAGCAGACGCAGAGCACGGCCGACATGCTCCGGCGAGCGGCCGACGCCGCGGGCGATCTCATCGGCGCCGAGACCGAACTCGCTGACGAGGCGGAGATAGGCGCGCGCTTCGTCGAGCGGCGGCAACTTGCCGGCGCCGAGCGTTTTGGCGAGCGTCGCCAGCGCCCGCTGCGCCGCGCCCGCCGCGACCGGGTCGGGGGCGGCGCGCTCGATGGCGCTGACGGCGCGGATCACGCTGCCGAGCCATTGCCCCAACGGCAGCCCGGCCGCGCGCGCTGCCGCTTCGGCCATGCGGCGCACTTCCGGCGGCAGCCGCTCGGGCTGCCAGCGCGCCGGACCGGCCTTCATTCCTCGGCTCCAACATATCGCGCCACGTGCGAAGTATAGGCAACAAGCGCGGGGGTTGCAGCGGGCAAGCGGCGCATCGTCGCGGCAAAATCGACGCGGCGCGACAATTGACGCGGCGTTCCCGGCACGCGTAAGGTGTCAACTTTGTGCGAGGGTCCGGGGGCGATGGCCAGCCTGGAAGATGCAGTGAAGCGCTTGGAGCGGGCCGTTCTGCGGCTTGAGCAGGCATCGGAACGAATGGACGAGCGCGGTATGACGCATAATGGGGCGCTCGCCGCCGCCAGGGCCGACTATGCCGCCTTGCAGCAGACGACCGAGAGCGTCGCCGCGCGGCTCGACGCGGCGATCCTGCGCATCGATCGCGCATTGGAGGGCTGATGGCGCAAGTCGTCGCCACCATCAATGGGCGCAGCTATCCCATCGCCTGCAATGAAGGCGAGGAGCAGCGCATCGCCGAGCTGGCGCGCTATGTCGATGCCAAGGTAAAGACCTTCGCCCGCGATCTCGGCCAGATCGGCGAGGCGCGCCTGCTCGTGCTGGCGGCGCTGGTGCTGGCCGACGAGCTGGCGGATGCGCAATCGGGGAAGGGGGGCGCGACGCTCGCCAACGGCGATGCGGCCCATGATGGTAAACTCGCGGCTGGCGTCGCAGATCTGGCCGAGCGCATCGAGGCGATTGCGGCGCGGCTCGAAGCGTCCCATGTTTAGGCCGAGGATGGGGCTGCGCGGTGCGTCAGGTCGCATGAACCCCGGGGCCGATATCTACCTCTAGGGGGCTGTCCCTGCCGAAGCCCTGGTTTCGGTATATGGCTCCCACCTGCGTAAGCGGGCCACGAGGGTTAAGCAATGCCAACGGCCGAGGTGGCTCCATCCTCACTTCTTGTTCTTGTTCCCTGAAGCGCGGGGCGATGGGTCGGGCATGAGGTTTCTGCTCTGCGGCGATATTGTCGGGCGCTCCGGCCGCGAGGTGGTGATCGCGCACCTGCCGCGGCTGCGGCGCGAGCTCGCCCTCGACTTCGTCATCGCCAATGGCGAGAACGCCGCGCATGGCTTCGGCATCACCGACACGATCTGCGGCGAGCTCTATGCCGCCGGCGTCGATGTCATCACCACCGGGAACCATGTCTGGGACCGGCGCGAGATCATCGGCTATATCGGCGGCGATCCGCGGCTGCTGCGTCCGATCAATTTCCCGCCCGGAACGCCCGGCCGCGGCCACGCCGTGCTGGCGCTGCCCGGCGGGCGGAAGCTGCTGGTGATCAACGCCATGGCGCGGCTCTTCATGGATGCCATCGACGATCCCTTCACCGGGGTCGACCGTCTCCTCGCCGAGCATCCGCTCGGCGCCGTCGACGGCATCCTCGTCGACTTCCACGGCGAGGCGACATCCGAAAAGATGTCGATGGGACATTTTTGCGACGGCCGCGTCTCGGCCGTGATCGGCACGCACAGCCATGTGCCGACCGCCGATTGCCAGATCCTGCCGGGCGGCACGGCCTACATGACCGATGCCGGCATGTGCGGCGATTACGACAGCGTGATCGGTATGCAGAAAGAGGCGGCGGTGGCGCGCTTCGTGCGCAAGATGCCGGGCGAGCGGCTGCAAGTGGCGGAAGGCGAGGGGACGCTGTGCGCCGCTTTCGTCGAGACCGATGATGCGACCGGTCTCGCCCGCCGCATTGCGCCGCTGCGCCTGGGCGGAAGGCTGCAGCCGCATTGGCCGTTGTTGGCGATGGCCGCGGCGAACCCATAGCGGCGCGCCGAAAATCTCGCCAGCCCTGTCGAAAGCGCACCCCCTCGCGCGTCATGGCGGTGGCGGTGCATGAGGCCCCGCCCGGAAGCGAGGGAGAGCGACGATGAAATACATGCTGCTCATCTATTCGAACGAGGCGGCATTCGAAGCCGCAAGCAAGGCGCAGGTCGAGGAGGTTGTCGGCGCCTACCAGGCCTATACCCAGGCGTTGACCAAGGCCGGTGTGGTCGTTGCCAGCGATCGCCTGCAGCGGTCTGCCTCGGCGACGACGGTGCGTACCGCCGATGGCAAGACCAAGGTGCTCAACGGACCCTACGCCGAGACCAAGGAGCAGCTCGGCGGGTTCTACATGATCGATGTACCGGACCTCGATGCGGCGCTGACCTGGGCCGCGCGCTGCCCCGGAGCGACTTATGGCGTCGTCGAGGTGCGTCCGGTCTGGGCGATGTAGCGCGCGATGGCGCGATCGGCGGAGGAGTCGGCCCGCACCGCCGCGGCGGCGGCGGTGCGGGAGAGCTATGGCATGCTGCTTGCCTTTCTCGCAGCGCGCACCAGGGACGTGGCCGCGGCCGAGGATGCGCTCGCCGAAGCGCTGGCCGCAGCGCTTGCCGATTGGCCGCTTCGCGGGGTGCCGCGGAGTCCCGAGGCGTGGCTCCTCGCCGTGGCGAGGCGCAAGTTCATCGATCAGGCGCGCCGGCGCCAGAGCGCCGAGGGCGCCGGCGACCATCTCCGGCTGATCGCCGAAGAGCTCGCCGAGGCGGCGTCCGGCAAAGCCGCGATTCCCGACCACCGCCTGGCGCTGATGTTCGCCTGCGCCCATCCGGCGCTCGATGCCGGCATTCGTG
>JASHUO010000296.1 GCA_030039975.1 Alphaproteobacteria bacterium | reverse complement strand
CGGCACGCCGCTCAGCGGCGATATCATCGAGAGCGCCACGCGCGATGCCGATGCGACGGCGGCGCAAGCGCGGCAGATCTTCGACGCCGCGGTGGCGCGGCATGCGCTGCCGCTGCAATCGGAGCCGCCGCCGCTCGGCAGCGATCCGGCGCTGCTGCATCGGGCTTCGGCGTGCTGGCGCGAGGAAACGGGCTATGGTTCGGTGAAGCTTGCCGATCGCGCGCGGCTCTTCAATCTGATGGTGCTCGGCCGCTCCGGCCGCGTCACCGACGAGCCCTATAGCGATGCCATCGAGCAGGCGCTGCTAAGCTCCGGTGGGCCGGTGCTGGTGGCGCCGGTCGAAGCGCCGACGGCGCTCGGCGAGAGCATCGCCCTCGCTTGGAACAATTCGCCCGAAGCCGCCAAGGCGGTGGCGGCGGCGATGCCGCTGCTCGTTGGCGCGCGCGAGGTGTATGTGTTTGCGGTGGGCGAAACCGGTGCCGATGCGCTGGCGAAGCATCTCGCCTGGTACGGCGTCCGCGCCGTCACCAAAGCGGTCCATCCCGTCAAGGGCGTGGGCCCGGGCGAGCTGGTGTTGGCGGCGGCGCGCGACCATGCCTGCGATCTCCTGGTGATGGGCGGCTATGGCCGCGCTCCCTGGCGCGAGATGCTGTTCGGCGGCGCGACGCGCCAAGTCGTCGGCACCAGCCTGTTGCCGCTGCTGCTGTCGCACTGATGATCGAGCACTCCGCGGGATTAGCGCTCAAGCGCGAATCGGCTCGTCGTCGAGCGGCTTGCAGAAGATCGTCGCTTCGGCGCGGTAGCCGGACGTGAGGAAGCGCCGGGCCAGGTTCGCTCCGCCTCGCGCGATGCTAACGCGGATCCCCGTACAGTGCAGGTCGCGCGCCTTTTCCTCCGCCACTTGCAGCAGCGCGCGCGTCGCCGCCGCTTCGCCGGTAACGTCGAGCGCGGCGAAGAGATCGACGGTCAACGCTGTGCCGTGGCGTAAATCGCCTTCGATGCGGTAGGTCAGAACGCCGCAGACATAGCCGCCCTCGTTGCGCAGACAGGCGCCGCCCGCCGGGTAGGGCGAGGGTACGCCGACGATGCCGCGGGCGAAGCTGCGCCACATGGCAAGGTCGATCTCGGGCAGGGCCGCATGGACCAGCGGGAAGGCCACGGCGATGTCCTCAGCCGTCAGCGGAGCGGCGGTAAAGGAACGAACCATGCGAGCGATGCTACCGCGTCGGCGCCAGCTTGCCTTTGACTTGAATCAACCGCGCTCCGCGCTCGCAGGCGGCGCAGCACGGCCGGTGCTCAGGGTCAATGAAATACCCGTCCGGCGTCGATGACGATCGTCTGGCCAGTCATGGTCTCGCTCTGGCACATGGCGACCACCATGCTGGCGCAATCGTCTTTATCCGCGGCCTTCTTGAGCAGCGACCCAGCGGCGGCTCGCTCGATCTGCTCGGACCGGAGATTGGCTGTCGCGCGCGTGCCCTCCAGCAGTCCCGGCGCCACGCAATTGACCAGCGTCTCGGGCGCCAGCGCCACCGCCATGCAGCGCGTGAGGTGGATGAGCCCCGCCTTCGACACCGCATAGGCGATAGAGGAGCCGGTCGGGGAGAGCCCCGCCACCGAGGAGATGTTGACGATGCGGCCTCGGCCTTGCGCTTTCATCACCGGTGCGACTGCCTTGATGAGGCGCATCGGCCCCGTCAGGTTGACGGCCATGATCTTGTCCCACACCTCGAGCGTCAGGTTGTCGAGGTCGGCAAACGGGATCGCTCTGTTGTAGGCGGCGTCGTTGACCAGAATGTCGAGACGGCCGAAGCGCTGGGTCACCTGGCCGACCAGCCTCTCCACCGCCGCGCCATCGGTGATGTCGCAGGCGAAGGCTGCGGCGTTGATCTGATAGGTCGAAGCCAATGCGCGGGCGACACCCTCGGCCTGGTCGCGACTCTGGGCATACATTGCGGCGAGATGCACGCCCTCTTTCGCCAGCGCGTGGCAGATGCGCTGCCCGAGCCCGCCATTGCCGCCCGTCACCAGTGCAACCGCGCCCCTGAGATCCATGAGCTTCCTCCTGCTTGCGGGTGCGCGGGTCATCTCTCGTCGCCGCCCGGTGCCGCGGGGCAGTTTGCAGTCTTACCCATGGACAGGGCAAGCCAGGGGCTCGGATTAGAACTGCCTTTCCTGCGCAGCTGAACTGACCCATACTGGCTCGGAGAATCCTGGATCAGGGAATGTCGAACGAAGATCGAGGGAGGGATCGATGATCAAAGTCAGCGTGCTTTATCCCAATAGCGGCGATGCGAAGTTCGACATGAACTACTACGTCACGAAGCACATGCCGATGGTGCGCCAGAAGCTCGGCGCCGCCTGCAAGGGCGTCGCCGTCGAGCAGGGTATCGCGGGCGGTGCGCCGGGCGCGCCACCGGCCTTCGTCGCCTTGGGCCATCTGCTGTTCGACAGCGCCGATGCGTTCCAGAAGGCTTTCGCGCCGCACGCCTCCGAGATCATGGCGGATATTCCGAACTACACCAAGATCCAACCGGTGATCCAGATCAGCGACGTGAAGATGTAGCGGCGCTTCTGCACCTGTTTTCGAGTGGCTGCATTTGTCGCGTGCGTCCTTCGACAGCGAGCGGGTTCGACCGCAGAGCGGTCGGCCAAGTTGTCCGAAGGACGCACGGACCTTGATTCCAGCACCGACCAGATAAATTCACGCGCTCAAAAGCGAGGGCGACGGCGATTTTACCTGCCGTTATTGAGGCTGGCGCAGCAGCTGGTGGGTTTCGAGCCGCTGCCAGACGAGAAGTCCCGGCACGCCCACAGCCAGCTCGCGCATGCGTCGCGAAAACGAAATCGCCAGCGCGGCATTCGCCGGTAAGCCGAACAGTGCGCCGAACACGACGAAGCTGCTCAGCCCCAAGGGAGGGCTACCAAAAGTTGCCCCCGCATCCCAAACTGATGATTCGTGTTCACGGCGAATAGGCCGGTAGAATGTCGCACGCATTGTCCAATCGCGCATCGATGACGGACTGCGAGGCTGCCGACGACGGCGGCGCGCCGCTTGTGGTCCTCGTGCCGGGCGCCGCCGCGACGACGGACCAAGCGGACCCGGTCATTCTCGGTCTCCGCCTGTCGCAGCGCATCGGCTTGGCCGCGCGTGCGGCCGGTTATCGGACCATCGTCCATCTGTCGCCGGATCAGGCTGCCGCACCGGGGTCGGAGGGTGCGGATTGGCGCGGTGTTGCCGCCTTGGCCGCGGCCGGCCGGGCGCCGGCCTTGCTCATCGCGCCGACCACCTTGCTGGGCGACACCCCATGGTTCCGGCACCTTGCCGCATTCGCGGTCGAGGCGCGCGCCTGGGCGGCGGCCGGTCAGGTGATCCTGCTTCCCGCGGCGATCACGCGCGATGCGCTCGCCCTGCTCGAAGGAGGAGATGCCTCCGATCCGGCGGTGATCCAGGATCGGCTCATTCGGCGCTTCGGCCGGCCGGCCGAGTTCCCGGCCGATCTTGCGCCGATGGTGGTGGTAACCACGGACGATGTCGGCGCGGCCGAGCGACATTTGCTGCGGTCCGTGGTCAAGGAAACCGATGGCTTCATGGCGCGCCATGTCGAGCGGCCGATATCTCTCGCCGTCTCGCGCCGGTTGTGTGCCACGCGCATCACCCCCAATCAGATGACTCTAGTCTCGTTGGCGCTCGGGCTCGCCAGCGCGCCGTTTTTCCTCTCCGCGAGCGCCGCGTGGCAAACCCTCGGCGCGCTGCTGCTGCTGGCTCATTCGATTCTCGACGGCTGCGACGGGGAACTGGCGAGGCTGAGGTTTCAGGAGTCGCGGTGGGGTGGGGTGCTCGACTTCTGGGTGGATAACATCGTGCACGCCGTCACTTTCGCGTGCATGGCGCTGGGCTGGAGCCGCGCGTCGGGGAGCATCGTGCCGCTCTGGCTCGGCGCCGCAGCGGTGCTGGGAACGTTGGGGGCAGCCGGATTCGTCTATTGGCGGGTGATCCGCGGCAAAGCGCGCGCCGGCCCGGTCTATACATCGGTCTCGACCGCGCCGAACCGCCCCTTGGCGCGCGTCCTCGACGCGCTGTCGCGGCGCGATTTCATCTATCTCGTGGTCGCTTTAGCACTGTTCGGCAAGGTCAGCTGGTTCCTGCTGCTGACCGCGTTCGGCGCGCCGATCTTCTTCTTCCTCGTGCTCGTTCTCGCCTGGCGCGAGGGGGCGGCCGTCGCTTCCGGCGCTTGATCGCGCAGAACGAGCCGCGCGCCCCCGGCATCGCTCGAGCGCTGCGCCATTTCGATGAGCTGTATGCACCGCATCGCCTCGTCCAGATTCCCCGGCGCGCCGCCCGCCATCACGGCGCAGAAGTCGCGCGCCGATCCCGCGAACCAATCCGGGTGATAGGAGCCCTGGGAGAGGGGCGGCGGGCAGAGCCACCGACGCTCTCCGGACTGGTCTTCGAGGATGACGCTCGCGCCCTCCACCCGGATGCGGCCGCGCTCCCCCTCGACGTCGATGTGATTGGCGCGCGCATCCGCCGCCCAGGTCAGAAAGATCTCGCCGCTTCGACCGCCAAAGTCGAGTTCGAGCGTCGCGGTGTCGTGCAGCGGCCATTCGGCATGGCGGCGCGTCTCGAGCCGCGCCTCGACACCGTGCGGTGCGCCGCCCAGCCAGCGCATGACGCAATAAAGCGCATGCCACCCATGATCGAACAGGATGCCGCCGCCGGCCGCTGCGGGATCGACGCGCCAGTTTCCGGTCTCGGCACCCAAACCGGCGGCGGGCTGAGTGCGCAGCGTGCGCCAACCGACCTTGCGGACGGCGCCAATGGCGCCGTTGGCGATCAGCTCGGAAATCTTGCGGCAGATCGGCGCTTCGAGCCAGTTATGGACGGTGTAGACGGCGCGGCCGGCGGCGCGCGCGGCCGCCGCGATCGCCCGCCCGTCCGGCTCCCGCGTCACTAAAGGTTTCTCGCAGAGGACATGCACCCCCGCACGCAGCGCCTGCTGGATCAGCCCCGCATGGCTCCCGGGCGGCGTGCAGATGTCGACGAAATCGAGCGCCTCCTCGGACAATAGCTGGTCCAGGGTCGCGTGCCAGCGACCGCCCGGGCAGGCGGCGAGGAACGCCTCGCGGCGCGCCTCGGCGCGATCGGTCGCCGCGACGATGGCGATATCGTCGCGCGACTGCCAGACCGGCAGGTGAGCCTGGGCGGCGGCATGGCCGAAGCCGATGAACGCGCCGCGCAGCACACGCGATCGCATCAGTCGAGCCCGAACCGGCGCGCGATGGCGGCAAAGGACTGGTCGAGAATATCGATGCCGCGCATCGCGTCGTTCTCGCTGATGACCAGCGGCGGATTGATGCGGATCACATGCGAATAGGACATGGTGACGAGACCGCGCTCGAGCGCTTCGTGGAACAGCGCGCGCGTGATCTCGCTGCCGAGCGGCGCCTTGCTGGCGCGGTCGGCGACCATCTCCACCCCGATCATCAGCCCGCGCCCGCGCACGTCGCCGATGAAGCGATACTTCTCCTGCAGGCGCTTGAGCGCCTCCAGCATCCGCGCGCCGATGCGCGCCGCATTCTCGACCAGCTTTTCCGCGTCCATGGCTTCGATGACGGCAAGTCCTGCCGCGGCGGCGAGCGGATTGCCACCATAGCTCGACGAGCTCCCGCTCGGCTCGCCGAAAGGCGGCGCCGACATCCGCTCGAGCGAGGCGGCGACGCCGCTGAGCGGGAAGCCGCCGCCCATGCCTTTGCCGATGGTCATGACGTCGGGCTTCACGCCGAACTGCTCCGAGGCCCACATGGTGCCGGTGCGTCCGTATCCGGTCAGGATCTCGTCGACGATCAGCAGCGCGCCGAATTCGTCGGCGATGTCGCGCACGGCATGAAGGAAGGCATCGGGCGGGACGACATTGCCGGCGGTGCCCTGCATCGGCTCGACGATGATCGCCGCCACTTCGTTCTGGGTGTCGTTCTTGATGACGTTGCGCAGATGCTCGGCGCAAGCGAGGCCGCAGGAGGGGTAGCTCAGCTTCCAGGGGCAGCGGTAGCAATTGGCGTAGGGCGACATATGCATGCCGGTCGGGAACGGGCCCTGGTGATAGCGCTGGCGGCCGCCGAGCAGGCCGATGACCCCCGCCGTCTTGCCGTGATACCCGCCCCAAAAGCCGATGAACTCGAATTTTCCCGTCGCCGATTTGGCGAGGCGAAAGGCGGCTTCGACGGCTTCGGCCCCGCCGGAATAGAGCTGCAGGTGCGAGAGGCCTTCGGGCAACGCGGCGGCGAGCAGCTCGAGGAAGCGGGCGCGGGTCTCGGTCGTTAAGCTGCCGAAGGTGACGCGCTCGAGCTGCTCCTTGAGGCGCTTGACGTAGTGCGGATGCGCGTGGCCGAGGCTGCCGACGGCAATGCCGGCGATGAAATCGAGATATTC
>JASHUO010000295.1 GCA_030039975.1 Alphaproteobacteria bacterium | reverse complement strand
CTGCCCATGTGGTTGTTGATGCCGACATAGCCGTCGAAGCGATCGAGATCCCAACGCAGCCGGCGCAGCACCTCGTCGCGGCTGAGATCCACCGAGAGCCCGTTCGGGCCCATATCCTCGCTGTGGCTGATCGGCTCCATGGGCACGTGCAGCATGAGCTCATGCCCGTTGCGATGCGCCGCCTCGGCGAGCTGCGGCAGATCGGTGGCGTAAGCCATGAACGAGATCGTGACCGGCTCCGGCAGCGCGATGGCGCGCTCGGCGCCTTTCTTGTCGAGGCCGACATCGTCGAGGACGATGGCGATCTCCGGCCTGCCATCGATCGACGGCGGCGGCACGGCAAAGCGCAGCCAGGCGGGCTCGCCGCGCCGCGCCGGAACCGGCGGCGGCAAGGCCGCGAGCCTGGTCCCCGACGGCAGCGGCGGCAGCGCCTCCGCGCGCGCCGCATCGTCGGGAACGACCGCCTCGCCCTCTTCGTCCGGCGCGGCGGGGAAAGGCAGGGTGATGCGGGCGGTAGCCGCAGGCGGCGCCGGCCGGGGCGCGGATACCGGGGCCGGGGCGGTCACCGGGGGCGCTACCGGGGCGATGGCCGTTGCCGGGGCATCGAGGGCGAGCTGCGGTTCGGGGCGCGGGCCCGGCAGCGCCACCCAGGTCGCGACTGCGATCACCGCGAGCGCCGCGGCGCCGCAGCCGAGATTGACCCAAAGCCGCGGGCTCGGGGTGGGGAGCGACAGGATCGGCCAGGACCAAAGGATGTGGCGCCGCTGCAAGAGGCGCGCCGCGGCCGGGACGGGCGGACGCGGTCGCGCGCGCGGCCGTTCCGGACGGGGACCGGGCCGGCGCAGCAGAGCGACGAATTCCTCAAGCTTGTCGTCCATGGGCGTCAGGCGCGAGTCTAACCGAAATGGTTAATGATTTTCTTCAGCCAGCTCGTCGAGGATCGGGCAATCTGGCCGGTGATCGCCGTGACAGCGCTCGACGAGGCTCTGCAAGGTCTGGCGCATGCGGCGCAGCTCGGCGATGCGGGCGTCGATCTGATCGAGGTGTTCGAGCGCGAGACGCCGGACATCGGCGCTGGCGCGGCGCTGGTCGCGCCACAGCGCCACCAGCGCCCCCACCTCCTTGATGGAGAAGCCGAGCTGCCGCGCATGCTGGATGAAGCGCAGGGTCTGCAGCTGGCGCCCGTCATAGCGGCGGTAATTGCCGTCCGAGCGCGCCGGCGCGTCGATGAGCCCGACACTCTCATAGTAGCGGATGGTCTTTGCCGGCAGCCCGGTCGCAGCCGCCACGTCACCGATATTCATCCGACCCTCCAGCGCCGCAGCAGCAGCGCATTGGCGATGACGCTGACGCTCGAGAACGCCATCGCCGCGCCGGCGATCACCGGGCTCAGCAGTCCCAGCGCCGCCAGCGGAATGCCGACGACGTTATAACGCGCCTCCTCACTCGCCAGATTGACCCTGACATTGGCGACGCCCGGAACCCGTGCCAGCACCTTCTCGAGGCGGCTGACGCAAGCGGCGTAGGTCATGCCCTCGATCTTGAGCGCCACCTCCTCTTCCGGCCGCCCCACCGCCTCAACCGCCATGACGGCAAACCTTCCAGTAAACTGTCATGTTTAGTAGATGGCCTTTCCGCGCTACTATCAAGATTTATCTCGCAATATCAGAGGTATAGCTCTCAGCATTAGCCTACCCACGTTTATACCCCATAGATGACTGGCACGTTTCTAAGCCCAAAACTGAGCGACAAGAACCTTCCCGTCAACTGGAAGCTTGTGCCTTCCAGCGCTAGACGTGACAGCTTGTCGCAGCCTCGGATCCCCGCTCGGATGTCGCCCGGTTGTCTTAGGCGTCGGTGCCACGTCCACGACGAAGGGCTCGACGCAGCCATTGCCGAGGTGATCGGTTTCGAAATGACCCTGCGAGCGGGAGAGAGGGCAGTTAGCCGTCGTTAACTAATTGGTGCGACTTTGTGGGGAGGATCTTGCGAGGTTCGCTAAGCAGACGGGTTGGCATGCGGCAGCTTCGGTCCGCTTCTCACAGCGCACATCCCCCACGGCTGCCATTCCTGGCGCGAGGGGGACGCCCGGCTAGGCGCCCAATGCGCCGCCGCCGTCACCATCTACGATCGAGACACGGTCTGCTCGCGCTTTGGCTGTCCTTTGCGGCGCTGCTTTCGATCGCGATCGTGGTCGTCAACTGGCTGATCTAATCGGCTGCCTCCTGCCAAGTTCGCGCTCTGCGACTCGGCTGTCAGACCAGCCGACGACGCAGCAGAAAAGCGCGAAAGGCAACACCACCGAGAGGGCGGCCACCATCCGAAGGACATTCACCACGCGCCGTCGGAGGTGGGTACGCCGCCTCCGCTCGGGCAAGCTGACAGTCGTCTCGGCTGTTTTTCCCATCGTGCATCTTCAGGTTTTAAGGACTGTAATAAACGGTGTGGTCTGCAGAACTATCCACAGGAACGGCCCAGCGTCAGCGTTCTGGTGAGAACGCGCGAGCCTATGCCGCGGCCACGGTTGCCGGCGACCGAGGATAGGATGGCCCAAGCGCTCAGTGGGCGGCGCTGGATTGGCCGTCCACGCGGCGATTTAAGGACCAGCACATGGGTCATGAGACCGAGCAGCCCCACGTGATCCCACGAAGCGCAGCCGATGGTCACGAGCGGCCGAGATCAGGTCGGCCATCCTTTCATCGCGTGGCGTGCCCGGCGGCCCATGCCGCCGCGCCTGGATTGAACGCATCCACGGCCAAACCGGAGCTCGTTTCCTCTTCTCGGTGCAGACGGACACGATCGACGGGAACCCCATCGGCGAGCCGATCAGCGCACCCGTCCGCCACGACAGGGGGACATGGAGACGCTGCGCTCAGATACTGCAACCTGTCGCGCCGGTCCCGCTTCTGCTCCTCCTCAAAACTCTGCAGGAACTTGTCGTTGTCTCGCATATAGATGAAAGCAGAGGACACGGTATCCACCCAGTCGTCATGTCGACCTTTGGGGAAGGCTAGCGTTTCGTCAATGACATCCTGCGCCCATGTCTTGTCGGGCGCGAACACGTCCCCTTGCGCAAAGAGCGGCACGATGCTGTGAACTCTGGCCGTCTTGTCGCCGTGACGGCGCGGATTAAATTCCTCGACCAGGAAATGGTTGGCCTTTCCCCCAGGAGGAATGTCAAGTCCTCGCG
Source organism: Alphaproteobacteria bacterium (assembly GCA_030039975.1). Lineage (GTDB taxonomy): Bacteria > Pseudomonadota > Alphaproteobacteria > ATCC43930 > CGMCC-115725 > DAHUYF01. Next base: position 3,482 of record JASHUO010000295.1, on the reverse strand, counting down.
AGAGCCTTTGGCGCTCGTCGAGGGCGGCTCGACGAGCGGCGACGGGCCCGCCGAGAAATCCACAATTTCAGTGTGTTGCAGTCTCGTCTTGCGGCGCGCCGCCCAGCCCGCTCACAGCATCAACCCGATCCGCCTCAGCTGCCGTTCCGTCCGCCGCCGCGCAGCGGAGCGCGTGCTGAATGTCCCTGCATAGACGGTCTGATAGGCTGAGTGGCCATCGCGCGGCATATACCAGATCCAAAGATCGGTGTTCGGGCGGTTCCGCTTGCCGACGAAAATAATCTCGTGAATCCCGGTCCTCGGGAAGCGGTGCGGCTGAAGCGAGAGATCGTAGATCAGGATCTCATGGGCGGTGATTTCGGCCGAGCGCCCGGCAATCCATCGGTGCCTTGGCTCGGGGGGAAGCCCGAACGCCCGTTTTACGACCTCCCAGACGCCTGGCCAGCTACTGTGGTCCTCCCGCGGGGCGTCCGCATTGCCGTGCGCTGCGAACATCCGGAACATGATCGGCCGATCCCTTGGGAGCGATGTGCCGCCGAGGATGTTCTCACGGCGACGCTCCCACATTAACAAATAATAAACATAGTCGGCGTCTGAAGGGGAAGAAAATCCATCCCGCGCAGCAAGTTCGACCGCGTCGCGCCCGCCCTCCCCGCTACCCCTTCGTCGCCGCGTCGACCTCGGCCAGCTCCTCCGCCGTCAGCCCCCAATCACCGGCTTTGACGTTCTGCTCGACCTGCTCGGGCCGGGTCGCGCCGGCGATCACGCTGGCGACGGCCGGCCGTGCCAGCAGCCAGGAGAAGGCGAGATGCAGCAAGCTGCGGCCGCGCGCGGCGCAGAAGCGCTCGAGGCGCTCCAGCTTCTGCCAGTTCTCCGGGCTCAGATAGCGTGTCGCATAGCGCTGCTCGCGGCTGATGCGCGCATTCTCCGGCATCGCCTCGCGCTTGTATTTGCCGGTGAGGAGACCGCTCGCCAGCGGAAAGAACGGCAGGAGGCCGAGGCCGTAGCGCTCGATCACCGGCAGCCGCTCGCGCTCGAGATCGCGCACCAGGAGGCTGTATTCGTCTTGGCAGGAGATGAAGGCGCCGACGCCGTGATGCCGCGCCGTCCATGCCGCCTCGACCACCTGCCACGCGGCGAAGTTCGAGCAGCCGATGTAGCGCACCTTGCCCTGATGCACGAGATCGTCGAGCGCGCGCAGCGTCTCCTCGATCGGCGTTTGCGCGTCAGGCTGATGCACTTGATAGAGATCGATGCAATCGGTTTTGAGGCGCTTCAGGCTCGCTTCCACCGCGCTCATGATGTAGCGGCGCGAGGCGCCTTTGGAGCGCTCATCCATGGCCATGCCGAACTTGGTCGCAAGCACGATCTCGTGGCGGCGGCCGCCCAGGATCTGGCCGAGCTGCTCCTCGGAAGCGCCGCATTCGCCGCCATTCAGCCGGCCATAGATATCGGCGGTGTCGAACAGCGTGATGCCGAGATCGAGCGCCTTGTGCACGATGCGGCGCGATGCCTCGACATCGAGCCTGCCGCCGAAATTGTTGCAGCCGAGCCCGATCTCGGAGACCAAGAGGCCGGATGTGCCGAGGGTGCGTTGCTTCATGCGCTTTCTCTCCTTCGCCCAGCTGCCGCTGGCGCGTGCTGCGACGCACTATAGCCTTGCCGCGTTGATTTCACCCATGGCCCCGGACCTGATATAACCAACCTCATGTTCCTGTTGATCGATAACTACGACAGCTTCACCTACAACCTCTGGCACTATCTGGGCGAGCTGGGTGCCGAGGTGGTGGTGAAGCGCAACGACGCGATCTCGGTCGAGGCGGCGCTGGCGCTCAGGCCGCAGGGCATCGTCATCTCGCCGGGGCCGAGCGATCCCGACCATGCCGGCATCTGCCTCGAGCTGGTGCGCCGCGCCGGCCGCATCCCGCTGCTCGGCGTCTGTCTCGGCCATCAGGCGATCGGCCAGGCCTTCGGCGGCAAAGTGGTGCGCGCACCAGTGCCGATGCACGGCAAGGTGAGCCTGATCCGCCATGCCGGCGCCGGCGTCTTCGCCGGCTTGCCCGATCCCTTCCCGGCGACGCGCTATCACTCGCTCATCGTCGAGCGCGCGAGCCTGCCGGCGGCGCTCACCGTCACCGCCGAATGCGACGGGCTAATCATGGGCGTTGCCCACCGCGAGCGCCCCGTCCACGGCGTGCAGTTCCATCCCGAGAGCATCGCCTCGCTTGGCGGCCACGACCTCTTGCGCAATTTCCTCGCCATCGTCGCCCGGGAGAGCGTTGCCGCATGACCGAAGCGGCGCCCGATTTCCGCGCGCTCCTGGCCAAGGTGGCGACCGGGCGGCAGCTCAGTGAGGCCGAAGCCGCCGCTGCGTTCGATGCGATGATGTCGGGCGACGCCACGCCATCGCAGATGGGCGGATTCCTGATGGCGCTGCGCGTCCGCGGCGAGACCGTCGACGAAATCACCGGCGCCGCGCGCGCCATGCGCGCGAAGGCACTGAAGGTCACAGCGCCCCAGGAGGCGATCGACATCGTCGGCACCGGCGGCGACGGCCAGGGCAGCTTCAACATCTCGAGCGCCGCGGCGCTGGTGGTGGCGGGCTGCGGCGTCCCGGTGGCAAAGCATGGCAACCGCAAGGCCTCGTCGCTGACCGGTGCAGCCGACGTGCTGGAAGCGCTCGGCGTCAACATCAATTGCGAAATGAGCCTCGTCGAGCGCGCGATCGCCGAAGCCGGGATCGGCTTCCTCATGGCCCAGCGCCATCACAGCGCCATGCGCCACGTCGCGCCGACCCGCGTCGAGCTCGGCACCCGCACCATCTTCAATCTGCTGGGGCCGATCGCGAACCCCGCCGGGGTCACGCGTCAGCTGGTCGGCGTTTTCGCCCGCGACTGGGTGAAGCCCATTGCCGAGGTGCTGGCAAAGCTCGGCAGCGAGCGCGCTTGGGTGGTGCATGGCGACGGGCTCGACGAGCTCACCACCACCGGCGCCACCTACGTTGCCGAGCTGAAGGGCGGCAAGGTCGCCAGCTTCGAGGTGACGCCGGAGGAAGCGGGGCTGCCGCGCGCCCGCCTCGACGACCTCAAGGGCGGCGACCCCGCCGCCAACGCGGCGCGCATGGTGGTGATGCTCGACGGCAGGCCGGGGCCGCTGCGCGACATCGTGCTGCTCAACGCCGCGGCGGCGCTGATCGTCGCCGAAAAGGCGGCCGATCTCAAAGAGGCTGCGGCGCTTGCGGCCGATACCATCGACACCGGCCACGCCGCAAGCGTGCTCGCCAAACTTGTCAAGGCTTCGCAGGGCGTTGGGAAAGAGACTTGACTTTTTGCGCTACATCTTTCGTGTCGTCAGCGGGCCCTCGTTTCGGCAGCCGAAGCGAATTCCCAAGGTAAGGCTCATGGCCGATATTCTGAGGCAGATCGAAGCTTATAAGCGCAAGGAAATCAGCGAAGCGAAATTGCGCATGCCGTTGTCGACGC